>NZ_VDMB01000020.1 GCF_006175995.1 Desulfobotulus mexicanus | reverse complement strand
TCCTTGATGAATAACCTTTAAGCTGCTTTACCAACCTGTGAATGCCATATTGGGGATCAACTTCTATCAGCAGATGCACATGATCCGGCATAATTTCCAGTTCAATGACCTCAGATTGACGCTCAGAAGCAACTTGATGTATAAGATCTTTGAGCCGTTCAGCAACGGCTCCTGTCAATACTTGTCTTCTATATTTTGAACACCATATTACATGGTATTTACAGGAGTATACGACATTATTATTATTTTTATAATTCATGGCTGATATTATATACTAAGAGCCTGTATATTTCAATACAAATCAATTCAAAACCGTCGCCTTATATCCCCATGGCTAAAGCCAGGGGCTTTACGGCGACTTTTGGTAAAAAAACAGCCAGCAGGACAGCACTAAAACTCCATGCAAAGTGCTGATTTATCTAAACAAAAGGATCTGAGCAATGGAAACCATGAAAAAAAGCCCCTTCGTCTGTTTTCAGGGAGAAGCTCCCTTTGACCCGGAAAAACCCAGCCTCCTCTTTATTCACGGTGCCGGTCTGAATGGCCGATTCTGGAAGCTGCAGATGGAAGGGCTTAATTCTTCAGCCAACTGCTTTGCCATCACCCTTCCCGGCCGGGAGGCTTCACAACTGCCCGCCTGCACTTCCGTTGCTGAACAGGCTGCCCACATTTCTGAATTTCTGAATCATATGGAAATTAAAAAGCCATTTCTCTGCGGTATTTCCATGGGAGGGGCCATTGTGCTGACCCTGCTTGCGAATAACCCGTCCGGCTTTTCCGGTGGTATCATCATCAATTCAGGTGCCAGACTCCGGGTCAATCCGGGAATTTTTGAGATGCTTGAAAAGGATTTTAAAAATTTTAGAAATCTCCAGATACAGCTCAGCATTTCCCCGTCCACGCCAGCGGATACCGTAAAACCCCTTCTGGATGCCGCATCCACAGACAATCCAGAAACCATCTGCAAAGACTTCAGGGCCTGCGACGGCTTTGACATCATGGAACGGCTGCACCGGATCACAGCTCCCGTCCTCATACTTACGGCATCCGATGACCAGCTTTCCCCGGTGAAATACGGTCACTATCTTAAAGAGCATATCCCCGGTTCCCTGATGGAATGCATTGAAGGAGCAGGCCACCTTTCTCCTCTGGAAACACCTCTGGCAGTGAATCAGGCCATTTTAAATTTTATATCTTCTCCTGCATAAAGCTTTAAAAGCTCCCATACTTTTTCCAACAAAAAAAGATGGGAGCCTGAAACGCCTCAAAAAAACAAAATACCCTCCTTGACCCGCATAACCCAAGGCCGTATATTGTCCAGTTCAAAGCAGACCCTGTGTTCTGGTTTTAACAATTCCGTAACACACGCAACCTTTCTAAAAAGGAAAATATATGAGCGAAACCGTAAAACTGATCATAGAGGGAAAAGAATACGAGCTTCCCGTCATTGTAGGCACAGAGGGGGAAAAGGCCTTTGATATCAGCTCCCTTCGACAGAAAACTGGTTATATCACCTATGATCCGGGATTTGGCAATACAGGCAGCTGTGCTTCCGCCATTACCTTCATGGACGGAGAAAAGGGTATTCTCAGATACAGGGGCATTCCCATCGAAGATCTGGCGGAAAAAGCCACCTTTATTGAAACGGCATATCTTCTGATAAACGGTCACCTCCCCAGCCTTGACGAACTGAACAGAACCCGTGTGCTGCTCAATGATTTTTCCATGGTCCATGAAAGCATGCAGGTTTTTTTCCAGAATTTCCCCAGAGCATCCCACCCCATGGGTATCCTTTCCGGTATGATAATGGCACTAAAAAGCTTTTATCCGGATATGGGGGAAGAAGACATCAACATCCACTTTCTTTATCTGCTTTCCAAGGTCCGCACCATGGCGGCCATATCCTACCGCATGTCCAGGGGAGAAAAGGTGGTATACCCCAGGCACGACCTTTCCTACTGTGCCAATTTTCTGAACATGATGTTTGACAGCCCTGTTCACCCCTATATTGTGGATGAAGATCTGGTCCGTGCCCTCAATGTATTCCTGATACTCCACGCAGACCATGAACAGAACTGCTCCACATCCGCAGTAAGGCTTGTGGGATCCAGCAAGGCTCCCCTTTATGCTTCCATTTCAGCAGGAGTTTCAGCCCTATGGGGACCTCTGCATGGAGGAGCCAATCAGGCGGTGATTGAAATGCTGGAAAAGATCCTCAAAGAGGGTGTCACCATTGATGAAGTCATCAGGCGGGCCAAGGACAGAAAAGATTCCTTCCGTCTCATGGGTTTCGGTCACAGGGTGTACAAAACCTATGATCCAAGGGCCAAAATCATTAAAAAGATGTGCGATAAAATACTTGAAAAACTAAAGATAGAAGATCCACTGCTGGATATTGCCAAGAAGCTGGAAGAGGTGGCCCTGACAGACCCCTACTTTGTGGATCACAACCTCTATCCCAATGTGGATTTTTATTCCGGCATTGTCTTAAGGGCCATGCGAATCCCCACCAACATGTTCCCTGTAATGTTTGCCATAGGACGTCTGCCCGGATGGATTGCCCAGTGGAAAGAAAGCATGGAAGATCCTTCCCAGCGCATCAGCCGTCCCAGACAGATTTATACAGGCCTTCCCCAAAACCCCTTCCAGGATATCATGGCCAGATAAAAAAAAGGCATGTTCAGGCAGAAGTATCTCCTGCCTGAACATGGAACCTATACCCTAGGGCAGGCACAGGGGCCTGCCCTACCTGCTCCTTTATGGCGTTGAGGCTGGTCGTGGGTATTGTCGTTAAGGACTTTAAGGTCGTTAAGGTCATTAAGGAAGGTTCATCACTTTGTTTCAAAAATGACAGTGCAGTATACCTTAAGCATGCAAACAGCCCCAGACTACCTTGCCCTGGGCAAAAGAAGGTTCAGCATAATCCCCAGAATAGCGGCAAGGCCGATACCCTCCAGAGAAAACTGACCCGCAGAAAAACTCATGCCACCAATACCAAAAACCAGAATCAGCGCCACAATGGAAAGATTACGATTCTGCATAAGATCCAGCCCGGAACGCACCAGACTGTTCAGACCCACCACCATGATGGCACCAAAAAGAAGCAGCATGATCCCGCCCATGACCACCGCAGGAATGGTGGCCAGCAGAGCACCCAGCTTGCCCACAAAGGCAAGGAGAATGGCACAGATGGCAGCCCAGGTCATGACACCTGCATTTTTCACCCCGGTCAAGGCCACAGCACCGGTCACTTCGGAATAGGTGGTGTTGGGGGGACCGCCAAGAAAGGAAGCAAAGCTTGTGGCAAGGCCGTCTCCCAGCATGGTGTTTTCAATCCCCGGATCTTCCAGGTAATCTTTACCCGTAATGGCACCGATGGCCAGAACATCACCGAAATGTTCTATGGCAGGGGCAATGGCTACAGGAATGATGAACAAAATGGCAGCCAGATGGAATTCAGGAGCCGTAAAGGAAGGAATGGCAAACCAGGGGGCTTCCTTTACCGGCGTAAAATCCACAAGTCCATAAAAAAGGGCCAGAGAATAACCCACCACAATACCGCAGACAATGGGAATAAGACGGAACATCCCCCGGCCCAGCAGAGAAACCAGCACCGTGGTTCCCAAAGCTGCCATGGATACGGTGAGGGCTGTTCCTCTGGGAACGATATCGGCGGGATTGGCCACCCCCGTTGCCATCTGCACGGCAATGGGAGCAAGGATAAGACCTATCACCATAATGACAGGCCCCGTCACCACAGGCGGCAAGATGCGGTGCACAATGGCCACCCCCTGCCATCGGATAAGAAAACTCAAAATAATATAGACAAAGCCTGCGGCCACAAGCCCTCCCATGGTGGCAGCAACACCCCACTGGGCTGTACCTATGGAAATGGGAGCTATAAAGGCAAAGGACGAGGCCAGAAAAACCGGAACCTTACCCTTTGTTACCAGTTGGAAGATCAGTGTGCCTGCACCTGCGGTGAACAGGGCCACATTGGGATCAAGACCCGTAAGAAGCGGCACCAGCACCAGAGCACCAAAGGCCACAAACAGCATCTGCCCGCCGACAAAGGCATCCTTACCCTGAAAACGGTAGGCCGTAAGGTCATTTTTGTCCTGCATAGAAAAAACTCCTTGGGAAGTAAATGCTTAAGTTTTTTTCAGTTCGGATGTATGCATCATCGGGTTCCGAAAATCTTATCCCCTGCATCCCCCAAACCCGGAAGAATATAGCCCTTTTCATTCAAACGCTCATCCACGGCAGCCACATAAACATCCACATCCGGGTGCGCTTTTTCAAGGCGTTTCAGGCCTTCGGGAGCCGCCACCAGAAAAATCCCCCGGATCTGCGTACAGCCGGCTTTTTTCAAAAGACTGACGGTTTCAATTAAAGTACCGCCCGTAGCCAGCATGGGATCCAGAATCAGGGCCATGCGCTTATCCATGTCCGAAGCAAGCTTAACGTAATAATGCACAGGCTCCAGTGTTTCCTCATCCCGATACAGCCCCACCACACTGACCTTGGCGGAAGGAATCATATCCAGCACCCCGTCCATCATCCCAAGGCCTGCCCGCAGAATGGGAACCACCGTCACCTTTTTTCCCTTTATCTGCTCCACCTCAACGGGACCGGCCCAGCCTTCCACGGTAACGGTTTCCGTCTCAAAATCCTTGGTGGCCTCATAGGTGAGAAGCCTTGCCACTTCATTGGAAATGGCCCGAAAATTTTTGGTAGCCAGCTCTTTTTTCCGGAGCAGTCCCAGTTTGTGTTTAATTAAAGGGTGATCTGCCACATACACAGCCATACAAACCTCCTTGGGGGAAGAATTTTTTTAAAATCACCAGCAGAATCCGGCAGCTTCCAGACCCTGCAACTGTGGCACAGCCTCTGCCACACATACAATCCGGACCATGGAATCAAGGGACCAAGCCAGAAGCAAGACACCTGAAACAATTGGATTTTATAGCTTTTTCAAGCAGTGAATCCGAAACACATTAAAGGAAGGAGGTCAATAGGTCAAGCCAAAAGCATCTGCCTTGCCTGACCGGATCCAAGGTGCTACAAGCGGACTCTGATGTGAAACACCTTTTACGGACAGACGATGGAACCCAAACCTTTTTTTATACATGTGGCTGTGGACGCCCCCCTTTTTTCCCTTTTCACCTATGGTGTACCCCATGGCATTAGGGATCGCATCCTTCCTGGTATCCGGGTGCTGGTTCCTCTCGGCCCACGGAGAATTACCGGATATGTGATTGAAATTACAGATCATGCCCCCGAAGGCATCCGCATTGCCGACATCCTTGATGTTCTGGATGAAGTTCCCTTTTTCCCGGCAGAACACCTTGCTTTTTACCAGCGCATTGCCGCCTACTACCACCACCCGCCGGGAGAAACCCTTTCCACGGCCCTGCCTGCGGGCATCAACCTTTCCGACAAAAGCATGTATGCCCTTACCCCGGAAGGCGAAAAAACCGAATCCTGTCATCCGCAGCTCAGCATACTTCAGCTTTTAAAAAACGCTCCCCTTTCCCTGCAACAGATACGGCTCAGAGACCACACCGCCACCAAGAAAAACATGGATCTTCTCTGCAAAGAAGGCCTTGTGGAAATCCGCCGTGTATTCCGAGAGAGGGAAGCAAAGGCCAAAACCCGCAAAAGTTACGCCATTGCACCGGAGATGCAGCCGCCCCTTTCCATAACACCCAAGCGCCTTGAACTCTGGGAATGGCTCAAAAAAAACGGGCCTGCGGACACTTCAACAATCCAGCAGGATTTAGGTAATCCGGCCTCCGCCTTACGCTGGCTCAAGGAAAAGGGGCTGATTCTTGAAGATGAGGTCCGGATTTTCAGGGACCCCCTGGGAGACACGGTGGAAGCAGACCTCCCCCCTAAGCTCAATGAAGAACAAAAGGAAGTTGTGCAGACCGTTCTCAAGGCGATGGAGAAGGGATTCCACCGCTTCCTTCTCCATGGGGTCACGGGTTCCGGAAAAACGGAAATCTACCTCCACCTTGTGGATGCCTGTCTGAAACAAGAAAAACCAGCCATTGTACTGGTACCGGAAATTGCCCTGATCTCCCAGATAGCCGGACGCTTCCGTGCCCGCTTCGGAGAACGGGTGGCGGTACTGCACAGCGGGCTTTCCAAGGGAGAAAGGCTTGATCAGTGGGAAAGGATTCTTTCGGGCGAGCTGAAGGTTGTCATTGGAGCCAGATCCGCGGTTTTCGCCCCTGTTCTGAATCCCGGCATCATCATTGTGGATGAGGAGCATGACAGCTCCTACAAGCAGGATACGGGTCTGCGATACAATGGCCGGGACATGGCCATACTCAGGGCACAGCTGGAAAACTGCGCCGTTCTCTTAGGGTCCGCCACCCCTTCCATACAAAGCTATGCCAATGCCATAAACGGCAGATTCACCCTTCTCCGGCTGACCCGAAGGGTCAATCAGCGCCCCCTGCCTGCCGTCACCCTTGTGGATCTCAGGGAAATGAAACACGCCGCAGGCGTGGAACGCTATATCTCCCGCCCCCTGTACGGAGCCATGAAAACCTCCCTGGAAAAGGGCGAGCAGGTTCTTTTATTTTTAAACCGAAGGGGCTATGCAGGCTTTCCCGTATGCGGCAGCTGCGGAGAAATTGTCAAATGCCGTCACTGTGATATTTCTCTGACCCTGCACAGAAAAGCCAGCTCCTTTCTCTGCCATTTCTGCGGGTTCTCCATGGCATCAAGCCCCCTCTGTCCCTCATGCAGGGCACCGGAAGTCCGGGTTTTAGGCATGGGTACGGAAAAGGTGGAAGCCGCAGCCCGCTACCTTTTTCCCGAAGCCCGTATAATGCGCATGGATCAGGATACAACGGGAAAAAAGGGGCAGCTCATCAGCATGCTCCGACAGATACGCAACAGGGAGGTGGATATTCTTGTGGGAACCCAGATGGTGGCCAAGGGCCATGATTTTCCGGGAATTACCCTTGTGGGTATTCTCAATGCGGATCTGGGTTTGAGTTTTCCGGATTTCCGGGCCAGCGAACGCAATTTTCAGACACTGGCTCAGGTGGCGGGCCGGGCAGGCAGGGGGGATCTCTCCGGCAGGGTTATACTCCAGACCTTCAACCCGGATCATTACAGCATACAGACCGCCTGTTCCCAAGACAGTGAAGCCTTTTTCAGAGAAGAGATCGGCACCCGCAGAATGCTGGGTTACCCGCCCTTTTCCCGCATGATTCAAATCCGCATTTCAGGAGAAAAGGAAGAAAAGGTCCAGGAAGCAGCAGCAAAAGCCGCAGACAGGGCAAAGGCCGCCTCATCGGGAAGGGTGCGTATTTTAGGTCCTGCCCAGTCACCCATCGCCCGTATGGCAGGTCAGTTCCGCCACCAGATTCTTCTCATGGGAACGGACAGCCAATACCTCAGTGAAAGCGCAGAAGCGGCTGTTTCCGTTAAAGTTACCGGCGTAAAGATACTCATGGATGTGGACCCTTATGCCATGCTTTAGAGAGTTGAAAAACACCGATATACAGGCTATGGCGTTCAAACTCCCTGCTAGAAGTGAAACACCAAATTTAAAAAGGTATATTGACAACTTTAGTGCCCCTTAGATGGTTTAAGGTACTAAATTTAACCTCCGAAATGCCGGGGGAAGAAAGCAATTTACGGGTATATTCCTTCCCTGAGAATGATCTTAAAATACTTCATATTTTCTCAAGGGCATCCATGGTTTGCTGAAAAATTTTCCTGAAATCCAGCATGGCCTGCTTCAGATCTTTATCCCCATGCTCCGGTGCAGAACGCAGCATATTTTCCAGATCCCGGATGGAGCTGAACAGCTCATCTCCACCAAGGTTGCCTGCAACCCCTTTTATATCATGCAGCAATGCTGAAAGCTTCTCCAGATCTCCTTCAACAAAGGCCTTATCAATATATTTAAGGGAATTCTGGTACTCGTCATAAAAATATTTTAAAAAAGAATGATACAAAGCCTTATCATCCAGAACCCTGGACAGGCCTGTAGTCATATCAAAACCCGGCACTTGCTTCGGAAGCAGGTCAGCAGAAGACCCATTATCCAATGATAAATCCCCGGTTTTTCTTTTTTTAAAGATTCCGATGTTTCCAGCTTCCTGGTTCTGCGGCAACCAGCGGACAAGAATCCTGTACAGTTCATCAAAATCAATGGGTTTTGAAATATGATCATCCATGCCTGCTTCCATGCATTTTTCCCTGTCTCCAACCATTGCATTGGCTGTCATGGCAATAATTGGCAAAGCACGTCCTGAAACTCCACAAACGGTATCTTCCTTTTCCATAGCCCTTATTGTCCGGCTTGCCTCGTAACCATTCATCCCTGGCATCTGGATATCCATAAACACAAGATCAAACTGTTTTTCCCGGACTTTGTCCACCGCATCATGCCCATTCTCCACAATATCCGCCGTCAAACCAAAGCTTTCAAGAACTTCCCTTGCTATCTGCTGATTAACGGGATTGTCTTCCGCCACAAGCACATAACCATGCAGGCCATCCATACATTCTGATCCTGTGTCCAACTTAATCTGTGACGGGATATTTTCAAAAAGAGAATCCACAGGCCCATCAAATTTTTCAAACCTTGCCGTAAAGAAAAATTCACTCCCCTGCCCCGGCGTACTGTTTACCCCTATCTCTCCTCCCATTTTTTCAACAAGGTGCTTTGAAATACTTAAGCCCAGACCGGAACCACCAAACTGGCGTGTTATACCAGTATCGGCCTGCACAAAAGGGCTGAAAAGATTAACTGCCTGCTCCTCTGTGATACCCATACCCGTATCCTTAACCATAAAACGCAGAAGAACTTTTCTTCCGTCGTCCTCTTCACAGGCAACAGTCACATGGACATGCCCTCTTTTTGTAAACTTCAGTGCATTACCCGCAAGATTGGTCAGAACCTGACCGAGACGCAGGGGATCTCCCTTAAGATATACTGGAATTGAAGACGGGCAGAACAACTTAAAATCAATACCTTTTTCCTCGGATTTGTCTGCATGAAGATCCATCGTATCCTGAAGTACCGAACGAAGATCAAAGGGGATTTCTTCAAAATCAAGGTGGCCTGATTCAATTTTTGAGAAATCAAGAATATCATTGATGATTCCCAAAAGATTACCGGCCGCTGTCCGAATCTTGCCAAGATAGTCCATCTGCTGATCCGTCAGCTCTGTTTTCAAAGCCAGATGGGTTAATCCAAGCACAATATTCATAGGAGTACGGATTTCATGGCTCATACTGGCCAGAAAAGCGCTTTTTGCCCTTGTTGCAGCCTCAGCTATTTCCAGTTCCCTCTGCACCTTTTCTTTATCAATACGCTCCGTAATATCCTGAATAACACCTTCAATAAGAGGACCATCGCTGCTGATAAGATAATGGGCATTGATCCGTACCCATACGGTATCCCCATTACGTTTTCTCAGTTTTATATGAAAATCCCTGACCCTGCCGTTTGCCTTCAGCTTGCTCAGAAAAGAATCCCAGGCTTTTGGTTTTGCAAAGCAGCCGGAACCAAATCTCTCTGCTGTTTTTATAAGCTCTTCCCTTGAAGAAAAACCAAAAATATTCATCACCGCCGGATTCACCGTCTGTATGCGCCCGTCCAGCGTCACCTGAAAAATACCTTCAGTCGCATTCTCAAAAATACCCCGATATTTTTCCTCTGCAATGGAAAGATCCGTACAGGCCTGCCTCAGATGCACAAGCATACGCCTGAAAGCCCTTGCCAGAGAACCTGTTTCATCCCTGCTTTTCAGGAGATATTCCAGATCACCTGCTTTAAAGGCATTGTTCAGCTGACCCAAGACCTCAACTGGATTATCAACCCCCAGGTTTTCACCAATACGACCCATGGTATCCTCCAGGGTACGTAAAGGTCTTATAACCATGCGTGAAAGCATCAGATTAAGGAGTCCGCACATGACACAAAACAGGGATGCAAGCGCAACTGCAAAAATAAAAACTATTATTTTAGTTTCCCGCTGAAGGGAACCTAAAGAGTATTCAATCCGGCAGAATCCAACCTGAAGGCCATGGGCTTCCAGCACTTTGGTATAGACAAGTTTAAGCAGGCCGTTTTCTTTGCTGACACTATAATCAGGCCCCTTTAACAGAGAGGTTGTCTCCCTTGCCGTAAGGGCTGGCGGCATAGAACCGATAGTTCCAGCAAAAGGTCTGCCGTCAAGATCAAAGGCAAACACGGATAAAACATCCTGGCGTTCAGAAATCTGAAAAAGCGTGGCCCGTGCGGACCTGCCGAGGCCCGAAAAAACCTCATTACTTAAATGCTCATTATGTTTATGCAAAAGATCCTCAAGGGATATAGCCATCCGCATAACATAATCCGCCCTCCTCTGGGTTTCATAAAAACATAAGGCAATACTGGAAAAAACAGCAATGACCATGAAGGTTAAAGCAATAGCAAGATTAATCCTCGTTCTGAGTCGCCTTATGCGGGTCATATTCAAACAGCCCTCCAGAGGGTCTTCTACTCTGCCATTACAGAATGCAGTCTTGCTTTACCCTGCCTGATTTCCATAATCACAACATTTTTTTTCCCGGGATCTCCGTTCTCATCCATGGAAATCATTCCCGTTACGCCTTCAAAACCCGATGTGGCGGCAAGGGCATCCCTGATTTTTTTCCTATCCAAAGAGCCAGCCCTTTCAATGGCATCTGCCAGAAGCATGGTTGCATCATAGGCAAGGGCAGCATTTTCATTCACATAATAAAACCTCTGAAACCTGTCTGTGAACTCCTGCGCTTTGCCACATTCTATCTCCGATGACCAGTGTGCAGCAAAATATCCGCTTTTTATTGCATGACCACCCAAAGCCCAGAAATTCCATGCGCCCCAGCCATCACCACCCAAAAAATAACTCTGCAACCCAAGGTTCTGGGCCTGCTTGATCATACGGGCGCTCTCATTGTGACCGGAAATAAAAATAAGATCCGGAGTCTCTTCACCCATCCGCTTAAGAATCTCATTAAATTCAGCATCTTTCTGATCTTTTTTATAATCCAGAACATTAAGAACCCTGCCCCCCCTTACAGTAAAAGCATCAGCAAAAATCGAAGCCAGCTCCAGGCTGTAAATACTACAAACATCCTGCACAATAACCGCTGTTTCAGCCGCCAGATTTTCTGTGGCAAACTTCGCAAGGATATTTCCCTGCAGAATATCCGTAAAACAGACCCTGAAAATATAATCCCCGATGCGGGTAATGGCAGGATTGGTAGAATTAGGCGAGATCATGGGAATTCCAGCCCTCTGCAGAACAGGAGCCATGGACAGGGAATGATCACTCCAAGATGCCCCTATAACAGCATGAACTCTTTTCTCCACTGCTTTTTCCGCCGCAAGCTTCGACAGAATAGCACTGCTTCCATTATCAATTTCTATCAGTTTTATTTTTTTCCCGAAAAGCCCGCCTTTACGGTTAAGCTCCTCAACGGCATAGCGTACTCCCTGCACCTGATGCAGATTGGAAGCACTGGCTGTTCCACTCAAGGCAAAAACAGATGCTATTCTGATTTCCTGATCACCAGCCATAGCCAGCCCTGCAAAACACAAAAAAACCGCTGAAACAAAAGATAAAAAAGCAGAAGACTTTCCCATCATGGCATCTCCTTATCAGTTTTATTATCGGCTTACTGAGGGCGACGCCATACGGGACACAGCATTTAAAACAGCTTTGCCCGCAATCGATCCATCAGTGAAGCGCCCATCATTCTCATAAAACCCGGAAGATCCAGTTTTTTTCGCTTCCATGCCAGCTTCAGCATGGCAAAGGCAATATGGGAAGGAACCGGAGGTGGGGCATCCTTTCTCACAAGGTAAAGGGCAGAAGCCGGGCAGGTATCCACACATAGCCCACAGCCTATGCAACGCTTTTTTTTAATAATAACAGTTTTTTTCTCTTTGGAAAAGGCCTCCATAGGACAACGCCTGAGGCAGATCCCGCAGCCCGTGCAGAGGGAATCGTCCAGACGGGCATAAAAGGGAGAAGCAACCACCTCGCCCGGATTGCCCAGCTGCCGAAAGGTACGCAGCAGACCGCAGCAACAGCCACAGCAGCAGCAGATCCATTTCACTTCCCTGTCGTTGCTGGGCTGCAGCACAAGACCTGCACGGCTTGCCGAACGGAGAATTTCCTCAACCTCTTCCCGACTGGCCTTCCGGCCTGCTCCGGTCCAGCGGTAAAAATCATCGGCTTCACCAAAATTGATGCAGGTTTCAAGGGGCCTGTCACAGGCGGCCTGCTGCATCCCCATTTCCAGACGACAGATGCAGGGGGCCACCACAAAGTTTTTTTTGTTTTCGATCAGGGCAAAGGCCTTTTCATAGGTCATGACCCGCAGATCCGCATCAATGCTTTCCGCCACAGGAATCACCCGCATCTGCGGTGCCTTCTGCCAGGCCCCCGCATCCACCAGCCAGGGCACATAGGATTCCATGGCTTCCACAAGCTCAGGGCTAAGGCGGCCCACCTGCAGCTCCCAGATACCTACAATGAACTGGGCAGCCATATACCGGGGAATGCCGTCCTTTTTCACACTGCGGAAAATCAGCCCCTTTGATGCCATGGATTCGAGCATCCCTGCCGCCTTCTCACCCGACATCCCCGCCCGGAAAGCCAGCACCTCCGCCCTTTCCTCCAGAAAATTCAGATGCAGGGCCAGTGCCGCCTCTTCCGGTGCAAAAAGTAATTTCAGAATGCGAATTTCCACCCCATGGGGGGTCTCGGGAAAACCGCCGGGCTGCCGGTCCAGATGCCGGGCAAGCTGGCGGTAAAGGTTTTCCTCTTCAAAAGACCTTTCTTTTTCCTTGTTCACGGAATCTGCCATGCCTTCCTTTCAGTAAAAACTAGGCCACCAACTCCGGCAGCACAGGGGGAACCGGAATATGGAGACAGGCGCAGATCATCCGCAGAAGTTCAGCCTCTTCCAGTGATAACCTGCCATCATGGCTCGCTGTCACCAGCAGGGCCTGAACCAGCTCTCCTTTGGTAACAAAATCCAGACCGTCCAGAACCTCCAGTGCCATATCCAAATTCCTTTCCCAGTTGACAGGCACCTCGTACAGGGGAACATCCATGGGAAGCATACGGCTGATACCTGCCAGAAAGGCCCTGCGGGCCAGGGTTTCAGATTCATGGCCCTGCCAGGCAAGAACGGAAAAAATATTCACCAGCGCTTCCCTGCATTGTGCCCCCCGGCACCTTGCCCCCTCGGGCTTCCTGTTGGGAGTCTGAGCCTCGGCCAGACGCCGTTTCAGAAGACGCACCAGGCAATACTCAAAAACCGTAACCTTACCGTCCATGGCAACCATGGCTTCCAGAAGGGCCACAAGGCGTTTCCCATAGGGAGCATCCAGCTGGCGCAGGGCAGAAAAAGCCAGATCCGTCAGGGGAAGAGTTAAAAGCGGATGCATCTTTTCCGCTTCTTTGGTAAGCAGCTCAACCTTTTCGGCAAACTTCAGGTTAAGCATTTCTTCCACCTTACCCATCTGCAATGCCCGCATATCCTTCTCCCTTGCCAGAAAAAGAGCCGGGAAAAGGGCCAGCACCTCACTGCGGCTTCGGGCCGCATCCAAAAGAGCATCGGGAATGGCAGACACAACCTGCACCGCATGATCCAGATGCTCAGGATCCGGCGTTTCCACATCCTGAGTAACTGCCGCAGAAAAGGCCGATGCCGCCACATTTTCATTTTTACCGGTAAGGAAAGCCCATGGATCAGAAGAACTGGCAAAAGCACCATGAATACCGGACCTCTGGTTTTTTGCGGTATCCGCAGAAGCCCTACGCTCCAGATCCTCCGGCCGGAAACGGGGATCAATGGCCTTAATCCTTTCTTCTATGGGCGGATGAGTTGCCAGCATGGAAAACCAGAAGCTCTGGCCCGTGGCAAAGAGCATGTGGCTGACCTCTTCCCTGTCTGCGGCCTTAAGCTGGGAGCCCGAGGAATATCCGGCTATTTTTTTCAAGGCACCGCCGATACCATCGGGGTTTCTTGTGAACTGTACGGCACAGGCATCCGCAAGGTACTCCCGCTGCCTTGAAACACTGGCCTTGATCAGTCTGCCGAAAAAAACGCCTATATACCCCACAAGCATAAGGCCCAGCCCCAGAATGGGACCGCCACCGCCCTGCTTCCTGTTGCTGATAAAACTCTTTCTCCTGCCGCCGCTATGCAGGAGCCCACGGCCAATCACACTGATGGCGAGAATGCCATAGAGAATCCCCATCATGCGGATATTCATCCGCATATCTCCGTTGAGAATGTGGGTGAACTCATGGGCAATGACCCCCTGTAATTCATCCCTGTTCAGCTGATCCAGAGCACCCCGGCTGACGGCAACGGCGGCATCTTCCGGCGTGTAACCAGCTGCAAAGGCATTGATACCCTTTTCCGCTTCCAGCACATAAATGTGCGGCGTCGGCAAGCCCGAGGCAACAGACATTTCCTCCACCACATTGCAAAGGCGGCGCAAAGCAGGGTCCGTGCTGTCCGGATCCACCCAGGTACCACCCATGCCCACGGCAACCATATCCCCGCCACTGCGCAGTTTGCTCATGCGGTACCAGCTGGCACCGCCAATAACCAAAAGGGTGATGAGACTGACAATGCCATGGGCCTTCATGGAGGCATTCAGCTTCATATGCTGCATTTCATGGGCACCGAACTCAAAAAAACTGAAAAAAAGCATCCCTACGGCAAGGTTCACCGCCAGTACAATAAGCACAACGGCAATGATGAAAAGAAAAACCATCCTTCGGCTGTTGCTTCTGGCACGGTCCTGATGTTCAAAAAAATTCATCGGGAATCCCTTTCTTTCCCATTATCTGACCATTCAGGAAAAAGAAACCTTAGGGGCCTGACGCATGGCCTTATCTTCTATCTCGAGGAGGGCTGCTGCGGTAAAGCCGAACTGGGATGCAACAATATTTGCCGGAAATTGTTCACGACTGACATTATATGTCATAACAGAATCATTATAAGCCTGCCTTGCAAAGGCCACCCGGTTTTCCGTGCTGGTCAGCTCTTCAGAAAGCTGTTTCATGTTTTCACTGGCCTGCAACTGGGGATAGGATTCCGACAAGGCCATGAAACGCCCCAGCATCCCACCAAGTCCCTGCTCCGCCACAGCCAGAGCCTTCATGGCTTCGGGATTGCCGGGATCAGCTGCAGCCCTCTTCAGCCCGGAAGATGCCTGATTTCTTGCGGCAATGACCGCCTCAAGGGTTTCGCGCTCATGGGTCATGTAAGCCTTGGCAGTTTCCACAAGGTTGGGAATCAGATCATAGCGCCGGGTAAGCTGCACATCAATCTGGGCAAAGGCATTCTGAAATCTGTTTTTTAAAGATACCAACTTGTTGTAGGTGACAATGGAAAAAATCACCACAAGGGCCACAGCAATACCTATTCCAATTATCCATTCCATGCCAAAAACTCCTTTTTTAAATTTTTCGAATAAAATCAATTATCCACACGCAGGCCGTCTGTCCGACCATGGAACAGCCCGTTCAATCTGGGCAGCCAGAGAAAAAAGGGTGGCATCCCCACACATCCTTCCCATAAACTGCATACCCAGAGGCAAACCTTCCTTTGTCCAGTGCAAGGGCAGAGACATCCCCGGCAACCCAGTTACATTTCCGCAGAGGGTAAAACCCATGCGGTTCAGAGTTGGAGCGGCAAAATGCCTTGCCAGACCACTCTGCAACAGAAAACGACTTCCCGGAAGAAAAGATCCCGCCACCAGAAGTTTTTCCTCAAGGGCAGAGGGCGGAATCACACCATGGGCAGCAGGGGGACCAATGAGTGTGGGCGTTAAAAACACATCCCACTTTTCAAAAAAACGCCCCATTTCCAGCTGAACCAGATGCCACCCTTCCTTGGCCAGTACAAAATCCATGGCGGAAAGGCTTCTTCCAAGGGCCGCCATGTTTCTTGTGGCAGGCTCCAGTTTTTTAAAAGCTTCCAGCCCGCCCTTTTTCCGCACATTATGGCAGATGGCCGCCGTATGACCGCAAACCACGGTCATATAATCCTTCCAGAAACGGCGACGGTCGATGGCAGGAGATACCTCTTCCACGCTGTGACCAAGATCTTGCAAAAGACGTACCGTTGATTCAAGACCCGCCATGGCCTCAGGATCAAGCTTTACGGGCACCATGGGACGGGAAGAAAAGGCTATACGCAGAGGTTTTGGATCTTTTTCGCAGGCCTTGAAGCAGGAGGTTTCCAGACGGGAAACCCTGTAGGCAGCTCCGGTTTCAGGGCCGGAAACCGCATCCAGCATTGCCGCACTGTCCCGGACGGATCGGGTGATCACATGCCCTGCAACGGCCCCTTCCCAGGGTTCTCCGAAATCCGGGCCCACAGGTGTAAGTCCCCGGGAGGGCTTGAAGCCGAAAACACCGCAGCAGGCCGACGGAAAGCGAATGGAGCCTCCACCGTCACTGGCCGAAGCCATGGGTACAATACCCGCTGCCACCACAGCAGCGGAACCACCCGAGGAACCACCGCTACTGTATCCTTTTTTCCATGGATTATGCACCGGCCCGAAAGCCTTAGGCTCTGTGGTAATGGTCAGCCCGAACTCCGGCGTACTGGTTTTACCAAAGGGGATGAGTCCCGTTGCAAGATAACGCCTGACCAGCTCACTGTGGTCATGGGGCACCTCACGTACAGCCCTGCTGCCCATGCAGATGGGCTCCCCTGCAAAGCTGTCCATGAGATCCTTAAGAAGAAAAGGTACTCCAGCAAAAAGCCCTTTGCCATCAGAGCTTAAGGCCATTTTCTCAGCCCGTTCCCGAAAGGTATGGATGATGGCATTGATCTCAGGATTCAGAGTTTCAGCCCGATGCAGTGCCGCAAAAAGAACCTCCTGCGGAGAGATATCCCCCTGACGGATCAATTCTGCGAGGCCGATACCATCATAATCCACATATTCCCTGAACATGAATATCCCTTCTTTCTAAAAAAAGCATACAGGTCCCCCGATGAGAAAAGCTGCATAAAAGTCATGGCAAATCACCAAAGATACGGGGAGGGTATAAAAAGACAATGGCTTATTCTTACGCAGGCAGGCCCCGGCTGTCAATCACAGCATTTCACAGGGATAAAAAAGCCAAATCTACTTCACATTCAGAGACCTGAAAAACACCAGATAAAAAAAATGACGGGCTTTCAAAAAAATGTTAAGGTTAATTCAATATGCTTTAAAAACAGAAACTCTAAAGATTCGAGAAGATACCTGTAACCGACAAAAAGGAGAATTACCATGATGATTTTTTCCTCTCGTATTCCCCGCACTATCTCTCTTTTTATCCTGGCTATCCCTCTCCTTTATTTGCCTGTAAGCCCAGCTTACAATACAGCCCATGCAGCTGAAAAGAAGGTGGTTATTGCCAATGGAGACTGGGCACCGTATCAAGGCAAGGATCTGCCCGGCGGCGGGCCTGCCACACAGATTGCAGAGGAGGCTTTTGCAACCCAGGGCTTTGATGTGGAATTCCGTTATATGCCCTGGGCCAGGGGCCTTAACCTTACCCAGCAGGCCCAGACCGATGCCACCATGCTCTACAGTTATAATGAGGAAAGGGGCAAAAATTTTCTTTACAGCGATCCCATAATCAGCCTTGATACGGTTGTCTTTTATCTGAAAGACAAAAAACTTCACTGGGAAAACCCCGAAGATCTGAAGGGCATGACCTTAGGCGCCGTACTGGAATACGATTATGGCTTTGTCCGTGAGGACAGCGGATACACCCTGGACAGGGTAGCATCCAATGTGTTCAACTACCGTAAGCTTGCTGCTGGCCGCATTGACGCCCTTCTGGAAGAAAGGCTGGTGGGACTTGAAACGGCGAGACAGGAAGGCCTTGGAGACAGCATCACCTACCACCCAAAACCCATCAAAAGTGTTCCCTATCACCTCATTGTTTCCAAAGAAAATCCCAGAGCAGAAGAAATTATTCAGGTATTCAACAAAGGGCTGAGCCAGTTGAAAGCCGATGGACGCCTGAATCAGATTCTGCAGATTACGCCTTAAAAACCTGAATAACCAACGCCTTTTTGCGCAGCCCTGCCATAAAGGCGTTTTTTTGTCTTTAATCATGCTGGAGTTTAAAAAATATGGAAAAAAAACGTTCTGCCATTCTTCTTGCACAGGGAATTGCCCTGGCTTTTCTTCTGATTGCCGGAGCCGGTTTCTGGTTTTACATGTCCATGGACCCTGATCTTGCCAAAGCACTGGATAAAAATTCCAGAACCCTTGTCATTGCCAATGGTGAGTGGGCTCCCTATCAGGGCGCTTCCCTGGCCGAAGGTGGCCCCATGAGCCGCATCGTGGCAGCGGCCTTTGAGCGGCAGGGCTGGACAGTGGAATACGTGTACCTCCCATGGGCTCAGGGTCTTTCCATGACGGAAAAGGTAAAAACCGACGCCACCATGCTCTACAGCTATAATGATGAAAGGGGAAAAAAATTTTATTACAGTGATCCTGTGCTGGAACTGGACACGGTGGTTTTCTATAATATGAACAAACCTGTCCGGTGGGAAAGACCTGAAGACCTGAAAGGACTTAGCCTGGGAGGCGTAGAAAAATACGATTACGGTTTTGTAAGGGAAGATGATGGATACAGTATCCGCCGAAGCAGCAGCTCTGAAATCAACCACAGAAGACTGGCGGAGGGACGACTGGACGGTGCCATGGATGAGGTGCTGGTGGGTATGAAAATCCTAAGGGAAGAAAACCTTCGGCACAGAATTTCTTTCTTCCCCACCCCCATCAAAAGAACCAATTATCACATGATCATATCCAAAGACCACCCAAGGGCCGCTGAAATCCTGCAGGTCTTCAACCTCGGCCTTGCCCGCATCAAAGAAGACGGCACCTTCACCGCTCTGCTGGAATACAAGTGATACCAAAAGAAGTCTTGCAGAGTTTTTTCTTTTTAAATATAATTTTTACCAGAAAATCAAATCAGGAAAAAACAGCCGACCTTTAAAAAAAACTGGACAGACACCATAAATACCCTCTTTCTGCTCTGATCAGGGCAGGAAGATGAAAAAAATGCCATCCCGTAACCAGCCATCATCCCCGAAAATCACCACCAAGGAGTCTTCCATGGAAAAAACCTCTCTCCGCGTTCCCATGCAAAAACAAATCTTTGTACGCATTGTCAGCACCGTACTGGCTTTAACCACCCTTATTCTTATGGGCATGGGCTTCTGGCAGTACCAGAGTGCCAAATCCAGTCTGGAACAGGGTCTGAATGTGGATGCAGATCTTGCACTGCAACGCATCCTACTCACCCTGCAGGATCCCCTTTATAATTTTGACATGGCCCAGGCCGAAGCCATTCTTCGATCTGAAATGCAGGACCTGAGGCTTCTTGCCGTGGCCCTTTCCGATCCTGCCAACCAGAGGCAACTGCTGATTCTGGGACGGGATTCAGACAAAGAGGTCAAGAAAACAGAAAAACTGCCCGAAACCAGAAGGTTCCAGAGGGAAAGCCCCATAACCAGAGGTGATGATAAACTCGGTAATATCCATATTATACTGAACCCGGATTTTTTTCAGGACAGCCTCCGTGAAATCCTCATCAACACCATCATTACAATTGTCATTCTCAACATTCTTCTGCTTGCGGTCATGGCCTTCACCCTCAGAGCCATGGTCTTTTATCCCCTTGACAAAATGATTTCAGCTGTAAGGGATCTGGCCGAAGGCGAAGGGGATCTCACCCGGCGCATTTCAGAAAAAAGCGGCAATGAACTCAGCCTTGCCGCCCGCTGGATCAACGTATTCATTGCCCAGATCCATGAAATTATGGGACGTATCCGTGATAACGGCAACAAACTGACGGATTCGGCCACAAGCCTCCTTTCCATCTCCGAAAAAATGGCCAGAGATTCAAAAACTTCTGCGGAAAGGGCAACTGCCGTTGCCAGCGCTACAGGGCAGATGAGCCAGAGCATGGGCAGTGTGGCATCGGCCATGGAACAGGCTGCCACCAACACCTCCATGGTTGCAGCAGCAGCAGAAGAAATGACTGCCACCATAGATGAAATTGCCAAAAACACAGAAGAAGCCCGACGTACCACCCAGAACGCAGTACACCGATCCGAAGGCGCAACGGAAAAAATGACTGAACTGGAAAACATTGCAGGGCAGATCGGAAAAGTAACTGAATCAATTACAGAAATATCAGAGCAGACAAACCTTCTTGCCCTGAACGCCACCATAGAAGCGGCAAGGGCAGGAGAAGCTGGCAAAGGCTTTGCCGTTGTAGCCAGCGAAATCAAAACCCTTGCCACCCAGACCACCACAGCCACAGAAAACATACGCAACATTATTGCTTCCGCCCAGGCCGTCATAAAGCAGGCCACAGGTGAAGTGCAGGAGGTTTCCGGTGCCATTCAGGCCACCAGCGACATCGTGACTGTCATTGCCACGGCTGTGGAACAGCAGTCTGCAGCCACCCGGGAAATCTCCGGCAATGTCCTTCAGGCGGCTGAAGGAATTCAGGAAGTGAACGAAAACATGGCTGCAATGACAGGCTTTGTACAGAGCATACGTCAGGACATAGAAAGTGTGGACAATATCAGCAAAGAAATGAATAATATCAGTTGTGACGTGAACGGCAAGGCAAGGGAAGTCTCAGGCATGGCAGGAAACCTGCAAGGGCTTATCGGACGTTTTGTCCTGTAAATTTAATAATCAAAACACAGAACCCAAGTCAAATTCAAGGAGCATTCCATGAAGTTTCCGGGCAGAATTATTTTGATACTGTTGATGGCACTCACTTTCACTGCACAGGCAGAACCGGAAAGAAAACTCACAGGAATCTCTTTGGACTGGGAACCCTACATTGGTGCCCAGATGCCGCGACAGGGCTATGTGGCACAGATAGTCCGGGAAGCCTTTGAAGCGGGTGGTGGCTATACAATGGATATAGAATTCATGGCATGGACATGGGTGGTTGCCTTAGCTGATTCCGGCAGGTATGATTTTTACTTCCCGGAATATTACGACACAAAGCTTGAAGAAAAATATTATATATCAGATCCCATTCCAGGCGGGCCACTTGTTTTTTTTAAAAGAAAAGACACAAACATCCAGTACAAAAATCTTCAGGATCTCAGACCCCATAAAATAGGAACAGTCCGTGGCTATGTAAACACTCCCGAGTTTGACAGTGCAGACTATCTGACCAAGGTGGAAGCCATGACGGATATGGATAATATCCGAAATCTCCTTGACGGAAAAATCCAACTGATGATCATGGACAAGTACGTTGGTCTCCACCTTCTGCGCACCCAGACCTCTGGCAGAGCCATGGAAGTTGAGGTCATGAATCCTCCATTAGGCGTAAATGATCTCCATGTATGTTTCCCCAGAAATGCCGAAAATGCGGAAATTCATCTGGAGGCATTGAATCAGGGCTTACAAATGCTTAAAGACTCCGGGCGCATCAAAGAAATCATGCAAAGCCACGGCTTCTGAACCCTTTTAAGAGAAATATTTACTTAGAGAATCAGATTTTGCCAACAGACTATAAACCACCTCCATTCTGGAAATGGTTAGAGTTCTGGCCTTATTTATAAAACGATATTTTTACAGTTTCTGCTTCCCTTATACCCATTGCCCAAACACAAGGAGACAGCGAATGAAAAATAACACCGCTGCCAGATGGCCCTTCCTGCTCCTGTCATGTTTAACCCTGACCCTGCTCAATGCCCCACCCCTGTCTGCGGAGTCCAATACAGGCATTACAGATACACAGATACGCATAGGTCAATCCTGCTCCCTGACAGGTCCTGCCATGGGACTGTGCAAGGGCATGAGGGATGGAGCACAGCTTTATTTTGATTTTATTAACTCTCAGGGCGGTATTCATGGCAGACAGCTTAAACTGATCACAGAAGATGATGCCTATAATCCGGAAAAATGCAGAAAAAACACAGAGTCATTTATAAATGATCAAAATATTTTTCTTTTGTTCGGATATGTGGGAACCCCCACAACAGAAGCTGTCCTGCCCCTTATCCAGGAAAAAAACTTCCCTCTTTTTGCTCCCCTTACCGGTGCCAGAATATTCAGGTATCCTGTCATAAATGAGGTGTTCAATATAAGGGCCAGTTACATACAGGAAACCGAAACCATGGTTGACCGGCTGGTAAAGGACAGGGGGATAAAAAAGATTGCCGTATTCTACCAGAATGACAGCTACGGTACAGATGGTCTCAACGGTGTACGCATTGCAGCATCTAAACACGGTATCATTCCCTCAGATACTGTATCTTACAACAGAGAATCTCCTGACACAGAAAAAGCAGTATCACAGCTTATGAAATCAAATCCGGAAGCCGTTATCCTTATTGCGACAAGTGAGCCTGCGGCACAAGTGATAGCAGGGATGAGGAGTGCCGGCAGTGAAGCCGTTTTTCTCAATGTTTCCTTTGTCAATGGTGAAGACCTTGCCGAAAGACTCATAAATCATGGAATAGGTGTTGTTGTCTCTCAGGTTGTTCCCTTTCCCTTTTACAGGAGAGTTCCCCTTGTGGCCGAATACAATCAGGTGAACTCTGAACTAAGCCCTGCAAAACAAGCTGATTTTGCTGGCATGGAAGGATTTACCGCAGCCAAAGCCCTATCCCGCATTCTGTCCGAAACCCCTGCCCCCCTCACACGGGAAGCCTTCATGAAAAGTGCCGAACTACATGAAAATACAGATATCGGCGGCTTCTCTTTTTCCTTCAACAAGGAACGCCGCCAGGGAAGCGATCTCGTCTATCTGACCCAGATCGGACCCGGAGGCTTTCTCAGGCCCATTGAGAACCTTAATCAGCTTTATCAATTTCACCCGAACTAAAAGGCCTTATCAAAGCCTGCTATCCTCGAAGAACTTTTCTTTTACATTTACTCCAGTGCTGCTGACCATGAAGAACATAAACGATACCAACTCTCTCTAACCGAAAAGACGCACCTTGAAAGCAATCAGATTTTCCATCATCAGCCTAATTTTCTCACTATGCATCTATGGAATTTCAGCATCTGCAGAAAACATTACAGGTGCCAGCCTGAACTGGGAACCTTATATCGGTCATGAGATGCCCAGAGAAGGCTATGTGGCGGAAGTGGTAAAAGAAGCCTTTTCCAGAGAAGGCTACAATCTGGAAATCCAGTACATGCCATGGGCAAGGGTGGTAGCCCTGTCCAAGGAAGGACGTTTTGATGCCTATTTTCCGGAATATTATGCTGAAGAGCTGAAAGAGGATTTTCTCATTTCAGACCCCTTTCCCGGCGGTCCCCTGGTATTCTTCCAGAAAAAAGGTGCCAATATCACCTACAACAGCATGGAAGACCTGAGATCCTATAAAATCGGTGTGGTCCGGGGCTATGTGAATACACCTGAATTTGATGCCGCAGAATACCTGACCAAAGATCCTGTAACCGAAGATATGCAAAACCTCCTGAAACTCCTTGCCGGACGCATTGACCTCATGGTGGTGGACAAATATGTGGGGCTTCACCTCCTCCGGACCCAGGTTCCAGACAGGGTCAATGAGATAGAAATCGTGGAACCGCCCTTAGGTTTCAACGATCTTTATGTCTGCTTTCCCAAAAATACCAAAGATGCGGAAAAACGCCTCAAGGCCTTTAATAAAGGTCTCAAGGATCTGAAAGATTCCGGGCAGATGAAGGCCATCATGGCAAGCCATGGATTCTGATCCTTGTAATAAAATACTGACTTAAACTTCAGGCCCGCCACAACAGTGGCGGGTCCTTTTTATAACAACTCAGACAAGACCTAAGGCTTCAGACAAAGCCTTTGTAGACGCCATGCCAAGCAGTTCTGCGGCATGGCTTTCTGCTTTCTGAAGATCAATTTTTTGAATCTGCTGCTGCACAGCAGGCATAAACTGAGGATCAAGGCTCAAGGTCCGGATACCAATACCCAGAAGAAATGGAATAAAAGCAGACTCATGCCCCATCTCTCCACATACGGAGACATCAATACCAGCTTTTCTGCCAGCATCCGCAATGCGGGCAAGGGAACGCAGTACCGAAGGATGCCATGGCTGATAATAATGGGCTACCTTGGGATTACTGCGGTCAACGGCCAGCATGTACTGCACAAGATCATTGGTTCCGATGGAGAAAAAATCCGCTTCCTTTGCAAAATCTTCTATGATTCCAAGGGCCGCAGGAAGCTCCACCATCATCCCTATTTCTGGATTTTCATGAAATCCAAGTCCTTCCTCCTTCAAGCTTTCCATACAGGCATAAACAATACTCCGGGCCTCACGGAACTCATCTAAGCCGGAAATCATGGGAAACATGATACGCGGTGCAAAAGCACCTTCAGCAGCCCTTAAAATCGCCCGGATCTGAGCCTCAAACACATCCCTGTGCAGAAGGGAAAAGCGGATGGATCTCAACCCCAGCTCAGGATTGACCTCTGTACCGCTGTCCACATGGGAAAGCACCTTTTCTCCACCCACATCCAGGGTCCGGACCGTCACCGTTTTTCCCGGCATATCTTCAAAGAGCCTGCGATACACCTGATACTGCTCTGCCTCCGAAGGAAAGGAGGAACGGATGAGAAAGGGAAACTCGCTGCGATAAAGCCCGATGCCCTCTGCCCCGATCTTAAGGGCCAGTGCCATCTCAGAAAGCAGATTGATATTGGCCAAAAGCCTGATGCGAACACCATCACTGGTATGGGTTTCCCCATCCAGCACCCCGGACACGGCATCGGCGGCAAGCCATGCGGTCCTGCTCCGGGCAAATGTTTCCTGTACCGTTTCATCCGGACGGATATAAAAATTACCGGTGCTGCCATCAAGCAGCAGAGGTGTTCCTTCGGGAATCTGAAGAAGCCCGCTGTCCTCAACAATTACAAGGGGGATTTGCAAAGAACGGCACAGAATAGCCACATGGGAAGTCAAGCCTCCGGAAACCAGCACAATTCCTGTAACATCTTCGCTGACCAGCTTAAGAATATCCGATGGGAAAAGCTCACCTGCAATGGCAATCCCCCCCCTTGAAGGGGAGCCTCTCCCTTCCTTGTCACCGGGCTTGAGATTACGCAGCAATCTGCATGAAAAATCTTCTATATCCGAAACCTTCTCCCGGATATAAGCATGGGAAGAAGCCGAAAAAATAGCAATATAATGCCTGGCTGCAGCCCGCACAGCAGCCATGGGAGAAAAACCCTGATCTATTTTTTCCTCAATGCGCCTGCGAAAGGAAGGATCTTTCAGCATCATGAAATGTGCCGTAAAAATAAGAGAAGCACTTTCCGGAAGCCTCTGTGCAAAACGATCCTGCAGAGCTGTCAACTCTGCACATGTTTTTTCAAGGGCCTGATAAAAACAGGTTTTACCACCGGCAACTTCCGGTTCCGTATCCTCACGCAGAATATCACAGCGGTTGTCCCCCAAAACAAGGGCTGCTCCCATGGCATAGCCGGGGGAGGCCACCTTGCCTTTAATCAGGGAAAGACCTATGCTGGATGTATGAAAAAGAGAGTTTTTTCCCGGGGAATCCATGGATAAAAGCAGACGGGCATTCTCTAGGGCACTCCCCAGTTGGGATGCCGTTGCCCGCAAAGCCCTTACATCCATGGAACCAAACCTGTCAGCCTCCTCATGCTGCACCACAAGCACACCAATGCATACGGCACCCCTCTGGATGGGAACCGCCAGAAAAGAAAGAAAACGTTCCTCCCCTGTTTCTGAGAAATAAAGAAAATCAGGATGCATCCTGCCATCAGCCGTACACAAAGGCTCAAGACTGGAAAAAACCCTTCCCACAAGCCCTTCATCCGCGCCCAGGGAAACAAGCCCCACGGATTCGGGCTTAAGCCCCAGCGTAGCCCGGAGAATCAGGCGTTTTACCGAATCATCGTACAGATAGATGGATGAAACCTGGGCCTTGAGATGTCTTGCAACCAATCCAACCGTACGATCCAGAAACATATGAATATCATCGGAGTCACGCAGGATACCACTCAGGTCTCCCATGTCGCATAAAAGATTCAGATGGTCATTGTACGGTGTTTCCATAGCCCCCACATTCCATATTATTAAGATTTCAGACAAAAGAATCAGCCCCAGCAGACCTTGCCAGCTTTACCGGCAAAAAGGCCAGCGCACTGTCTGCATGGACGAACACGATCTTAACGCCTGCCTGCGTATCCTGCAATTCAAGAAGTTTACTTATCCTTCCGAAAAAAAAGACAGGACTTTTTATTCTTATCAAAATATGTTTAAAATTCTTTTTCGTCCACCAAGGATTCATCCTTTCCCTGATTTCGGGAGGCTTTACATGCAGGAGATATCAAGCCCCACATCCGAATCCGCCACAGACAGCAAAGAAAACCTGCAAAGGGACCTTGCCTATCCGATTCTGGGGAAGCTGGCCATTGAAAATGGCCTCTTAACAAAGGAACAGCTGCAACAGGCCATTGCAGAAATGCACAGCCACATAAAAACCACTTCGGAGAAACCGTGCCCGACCCTTGAAGAAATTCTCATTAATCGTGGATATATACAGCCAGTATCCATGGAAAAACTTCTGGCCAGCACCCTCAGGTCCCTGGACAGACAATTCTGCAGCATGGCTGAAAAAAAAGGGCTTATTGACAACAAAACCTGTGAAACAGCTCTCTCAATCCAGGCCGAAGCCTACCGTCAGGGCCAATTGCTCAGTACAGTGGACATCCTTATCGAAAAAAATCAGATTACACCCGAACAACGGGACTCTATCCTTGAACAGATGCGCTCTGCTTCTGCCCCCCCTTCGGACGAAGCTGCCAGAGCTTCCCTTGCAGAAAAATGGAAGGAGCAGGACCGGAAAAAACAGATCACAAAAAATGCAAGCAAAATCCCCCCCGAAGAAATGAGCATAGCCCGCATGGCCCTTCAATACAATTTCATCGGTACGGAACAGCTTCAGACAGCCATCGAACAATGGAATGCAGATCAAAGTAGCCGGAAACCCAAAAAACTCAGCCAGATTCTCATTGATCTTGGCTTTGTAAGCCGTAAACAGGTCAGCCTTCTCCATGCCACCCAGCTCTTCCATGAAACAAGGCAAATGGATCAGCTTTTCGGTCGCCTCTGTCTCATCCACAACTTCTGTTCAAAGGAAGAGATCCTCCGGGCACTGGATACCCAGCTGGCTAAATTCAAACGAAACCGGACCATCAAGCTGCTGGGCAACATTCTCGTGGAAGAAAACATTCTGACCCATGATCAGATGTTTTCTCTTCTCAGGGAGCAAAAACGCATTCCTGATTCACAAACACCCCAGCCAGTAACCGAAGAGCAGCCTCCAATCCCAGAAGATGCCGGAGTTAGCGTGGAAATCAGCGAAGACGGTCTTCTGGCCCTGCTGATTCCTTCCCCGCAGGTTTCCCCGAAGCTCACTCTGGATGATCTCAAAAAGCTTATCACAAGCGCAGGAGTTTACTTTGGTATTGTACCGGACAGCAGGCTGCAAACCTGGCTGCAGGAAACCAGGCTGCAGCAGAAGTCTCTGGAAGTTGCCAAAGGCATCCCACCGGAAAATCCCAAGGATGCTTATATCCGTTACGGCTTTGATCCTGCTTACCTCAAGGCAGGCAAGATAGATGCGGACGGTAATATAGACTATTTTGACCGGGGCGAGGTCCCCTTTGTTAAAAGCCGTACACTCCTTGGAGAGCGCATCCCGCCTGTGGAAGGAAAATCAGGTATCAAAGTTACCGGTGAGGAGGCCCTGCCAAGGGAACCTCTGGATGTGGAACTCCGGGCTGGCAATGGTGCAGAGCTTTCCCTTGACGGGCAGATGGTACATGCTTTGATTGACGGTCAGCCCCACGCCACCCTAGGCGGAAAAATCTCAGTATTACCGGAAATGACCATAGAAGGAAATGTGGATCTCAAAACAGGCCATGTGTCCTTTGACGGTGCCATCCGTATCCGCGGAGGTGTGCAGCCGGGATTCCGCGTGCGGGCTGCTTCAGCAGATGCCTCAGAAATCAATGATGCCGAAATTCATGTGGACGGCGACCTTGTGGTAAGGGGCGGCATTATCGGATCAAAAATCCGGGCAGGTGGAACTGTACAGGCAAAATTTGTGGTTGATTCGGAAATCATGGCTTTCGGAAATATTATTGTGGAAAAAGAAATAATCCATTCAAAAATCCGTACCAGCGGCACCCTCGCCCTACCCAAGGGAAAACTCATTGCCTGCGAAGCTGCCGCCAGAAATGGCCTTGAACTCTACGAGGTGGGCACGGATATGGCCTCTCCATCCACTATTTTCATTGGTGTGGACTTTTATGCGCAAAATGAAATGGCACGCCTGAAAAATAAATCCCGAGAACTGAAACAGATACTGGAAAAAACCCAAAGACAAATTGAACACGGAGAAAAACAGCAAATTGAAACACATGAAAAAATTACCATAAATGCCCAGAAACAGGAAAAGAGCAATCTCCTTATACAAAAACTTTCGGCACTGTCCCCCCCTCCTGAAAAAAAGAAAGAGATTATATCCCACCTTATCAAACTCAAAAAAACTGTTGAAGAAAGCGAAAGTACAGTCACCCGGCTTTTTGCGGAACAGGACAAGATACTTGATGATATTCTTAAAAAACAGAAGGAAGCCGAACACACCATATCTCTTATCGAAGAAACACGTAACGAATACGATGCCCTGCAGGACTGGTCAAAGGCCAACCGGCCCAAGCCCATCCTAAAGGTAAAGAGCTCCGTAGCTTCGGGAACATGCATAGCTGGAACCAAAGCCCGTATAACGCTGAAGGAATCCATGCGTAATATGATCTTTTCTGAAGTGCAGTCCATAGATTATGAAGGAGAACCCAACTGGACCATCCGCATGGTGAATGCCTGACTATTTTACCTTTTTCCAAAGCCCCCCATCAGCCCCTAATGAAAAAACCTTAAGCCTTTCACCATTTTCAGGCTTGACAAAAATGGCAAACACGAAGATGCTGTTTCACGTTTCCAAAACTTATCCTGAAATGGATAAGTTTTATCGGCAAGCCTTCATCACACCCGTAGACGATCCTTTACGGCTACCAGGGCCAAGAACTTTAAAATCCAAGCCCAGGAAATACATTATGTCTGAATCTGAAAAACTTAGCGCCAGTCTCGAAGACTACCTTGAAACCATTTTTCATGTTGTTTCGGAAAAACAGGCGGCACGGGCTAAAGATATTGCCAACCGTCTGAATGTAAACAATTCTTCCGTAACAGGAGCCCTCCGGTCCCTTTCGGAAAAGGGCTATATAAATTATGCCCCCTATGACCTCATCACCCTGACGGCCAAAGGGACAGAGCTGGCAAGGGATGTGGTCCGCAGACACGAGGCGCTCAAGGATTTTTTTACAAAAATCCTTCTGATTTCAAAAAATGAAGCCGAAGATGCTGCCTGCAAAATGGAACATGCCATATCCCCAAACATTCTTGACCGTCTCATACAATTTGTGGAATTTGTGGATATATGTCCAAGGGGCGGATCAGACTGGATCAAAGGGTTCAGCCGCCACTGTGAAAGGCTGGAAGCCGGGGGCTGTGAAAACTGCATTTCCAACTGCGTCAATGAACTCAAAGAAAAAAAGGATCTGATTCAGAATCCTGAAAAAAGCATCATCCCCCTTTCCCGTCTGAAGATAGGTGAAAAAGGAGTTCTTTCCAGCATGGAAGGCCGTGCTTCTGCCCTCCGCCACCTCAACGAAATTGAGGCAGGTCCCGGCAATGTGGTAGAAATCGAGGAACTGGATAAGGAAAGTGAAAATCTAACCATCAAAATAAAAGGCTACCATCTTATCCTCAGGATAGAAGATGCCGAAAAAATAATGGTTGTCCCTTTTTAAACCCTTAACCCTTCATACTTTTCTTATTATAACAATGAACGCCCCTTCCGGGGGCGTTTTTATTTTTACTGGCATAAAAAAAAAGATCCTGTTATCCTTTTTTCATGAAAAAAATCTTAACTTCAAAAATCAAATGGTTACGCTTTCCTGCCTATGCAGCACTGCTTCTGGCCTTTTTTGTACTGTGGCCCCGCACCGCAGATCATCTTCAGGCCATTGCCTTAGATGTTTTACATGAAATTAACACCCAAAAGGACTTACAGGAAATTGTTCTGGCCCTGCAGAAACATCACAGGGAAACCGGTATCTACCCTGCTCCAGAGGAAATGGACGAATGGCTGAAACAGGTGTTTACCGATCAGCCGCAATACCACCTGCCCATTGACCGCTGGGGAAACGCCCTGCACTATGAAACCACCGAGGACAGAATGGGTTTTTCCCTGCGCAGCTCGGGCAGAGACGCCATTCCCGGAACCAGCGATGATCTGGGACGAACCTTTTTCTTTTTCAACCAAAAAGAAAAGCCGGAAAAAGATACTGACCTTCCTCCCGAAACCATTCTTCCCCCTGCCCAAAACCTTCCTTAAATGCTAATTGTTCAGCACAATTTTCTAAGCACCATACCTGCCAGACAGATGTACAACCACCAAAGCTATTTACCCGTGACGCAATCCTAAACGATTGCAAGCTCACCTGCAAACAGCCCGATTGCCTTTTACGGGCACCAAGACTTTGAAATTAAATGAACAATTTTTCAAAATAAAATGTGCTGAATAATTACATTTTTTCATCATCTATGCTCCCGCGAATAAGAACAGGCGCACTTTTTTAGTTGACACAAACTTTTTTTGATAGGATTATTGCCTGAAAAATTTAACCCTTTCCCAGGAGCAGCCATGACACCCATGCCCCCGAATAATCCCCTCTCCCTTCTGGTCCCCTTTTCTACGGAACAGACATGGATATGCCAAAAAGCCCGTTTCCTTGCCCTGTGGGAAATACCCCAGACCATGAAATGCCCTCTGGTAGGTACCTGCCTTTCCGTGGAAGACCACCAGAAACTGCTCAAAAAAGCAGGCATCTGCGTCAGCCGTCTCTGCCCTGCGGGACTTCATGCCGCTGTCATGGAAAATATTGACACAGAAACTCGGGTGGCCCGCAGAATAGACACCTTCCTGAAGAAGAAATTTGATGCCCAGGCCAGAGAATGGCTACATACGCCGGAACAGGAAATCCGAAAACTCTGGCGCAGCGGTATTGAAACCGGAGAACTTGAGCTTCCCCTTTATATCATAGCTTCAAGATCCGATATTTCTCCATCACTGCATGCAGAAGCCTTCGGAACCCTGCACATGCTTGGACATACAGCCAAAAGAGATCTGCTGGCAGCCCGCAGAACCATCGCAAGACTCGAAAAACTTCTGGCCGAAGAAAGGGAAACTGCACGCCGGATACAGAAGCAAGAACGCCAGAAACATGATCTTCTGCATGCGGAGATACTGACTCTGAAAAAAGAAGCCAATACAAGGCAGACATACACTGCAGTTGTACCGGAAAAGGAAGAAACGTCCAAAGAAATCATTGAAACCCTTGGCGAACGGCTTCGTCGTGCCCAGGAAAAAAATCAGGCCCTGATACAAAGGGTACGGAAGCTTGAAGAAGAAAGAAAAATATACCGCTGCGATGCGGAGACTGAGAAAATACAGCCCCGGATAGAAAAAGAAGACCTGCACAGGCTGCAAAACCTTTCATTTACAGAAAAAAAAGAAAAACATCCTAAAGAAATCCAGTCTCTGGAAGATAAACGCATTCTGGTTGTTGGCGGCAGACCTTGCATGCAGTCCCTCTACCGCCATGCCGTCGAAAAATCCGGAGGTCGTTTTGAGTACCATGACGGCTGTATCCATGGTGGCCGGCAAACCCTGGAAGCCCGTGTCCGGCGCTCAGACCTCGTCCTATGCCCCGTCAACTGCAACAGCCACGGAGCCTGCGGTCTGGTGAAGGACATTTGCCGCAAACACGGGAAGTGCCTGCGCATGCTGGACTCATCCAGCCGTTCCGCCATCACATCGGCCCTGGCAAAGGCTGCAGATCCTGCTCCCTCAGATGAAGGATCAACGGATCTGCCCCTCATTGCGGGTAATCGTTTTTCCTCTTCATCCATGGCGTGCAAAGAATAAGCCTGTGCGTCATAATATCCAGCTCCTACCAGATCTATGAATATTTTTTAGGCACGCCAAAAAAGCCTTGACAGAAAAAACCCTTCTTGGTATTTTCGCCAAGACTAAAAAATAAAGCCACAGATAAAACAATAAGAAAAGGACAGCATAATGACCACAGCCCTCATTGTTTACGGTTCTTCCACAGGCAACACGGAAAACGTTGCTCACATCATTGAAAAACAGCTGGCTTCAAAAGGTTTTACAACCACATGCAAAGATGTAACGGCAACTGATATTAACGAGCTTAAAAAATTTGACATGGTGCTGCTGGGATGCTCCACATGGGGGGAAGAAGAGATAGAGCTTCAGGATGATTTTATCCCCTTTTATGAGTCCCTCGGGAATGCCGGTCTTAAAGGAAAAAAAGTAGCCGTATTCGGGTGTGGTGACAGTTCCTACATTTACTTCTGCGGTGCAGTTGATGCCATTGAGGACAAAGTAAAAGAAAGCGGCGGTCTTCTTATTGCTGAAGGTCTTAAGATTGACGGCGAGCCGGAAGATTCCAAAGGGGATATTCTTTCATGGGCAGATGAGGTGGGAGCTGCTGCTTAGCCCTTAGGATCAGGACCACATACGCAGAGAAAGGAGATACTAAAAATATGACTAAAAAACAGTCCAAGGTGATGCGCAGCTTTCAGATACGGATGATTACCCAGCTAAGCCAGGGATCATTTTCATCCATTAACCTGAAAAATGATTTTTTTGTCAAATGGCTTGTGGGCTATTTAGCAGACAATAAGATCCCTTTTCAGTTAATCCCTCTGGGAGCAGGCGTAACACGTATACTTCTGGCTGGCTGCGTATGTGAACACTGTAAAGGCAAAGGCTTCATTGCTGAAAAAGCAGACACATCACCCAAACCACATCTTATGTCGGCCTACCAGGCAGAGCTGGAAGAAGAAGAGAGCCTGACTGCCTGCTGCGGAGACCATTGCTCATGTGAAAACGGTTGCACCAACGGTGGCAGCTGCTGCGGCCAGCAGAACAGAGCTGCCTGATTTTCCTACCCCCTGCCACAGACTGTTTTTTTCTCCCCATACAGTCTGTGGCAGACCCACCCCCACCCGGCTGCCGGGTACCCTCCATACCTGCAGCCGGGTAATTTTCCTGCCATCTCCACCCTGACCCCTGAGACCCTTCTCCCCGAGGACTCAGGGGTTCTCTTTTCAGGCTTTTCCTTGACAATCTCCCCTGCCTTCCGGATACTCCCCCACTGATGTCCCAGAAAAACAGTTTTTTTCCTCTCCATACCCGGTTTTGTTGGCATTATAAGCTTCATATAAGACAAATATGCATTGAAAAGGCGCAGAGGCATTTTGTAAATAACATCGCAATGGTTTAGTATTGTGTCATTAACAAATAGTCTTTGTGCCTTAAAGGATAATCCATGGATAAAAACCCCGAAGCCTGCCTGCAGCGCTATCTGAAAACGGAAAGCCTTCTGCACCACTTCTATACTTTTTTTGATTACTGTTCCGCCGTATGCATCCCTAAACTCATTGCAGCCTCCCCCGGCAAGCCCGTGGCCGCCTGCTGTAAAGACAGATACTATCAGGTCTATGATCTGGACCACCCATCCTTTGACCTGCTCCGCCGGAAAAGGGAAGCCCTTTACGGCAGCCCTGCAGACCAGCCGGAAAATTCCGGTGTCAGCCCCTGCGAATACCATACGAGCAGAGGATGCCTGCTGAAAGACCACAAAAGCCCTGTATGCTTAAGCTTCATGTGCAGACCAGCCATTGATGCCCTCAGGGATAAACACGGCATTTATACCTATGACTATCTGGGCTTTAACTACGCCCTTGAATGGATTCTTACAGGGGATATGGCCGAAAAGGAGTGGAACACCTTCTACGAAAGCCTTGAAGAAATGATCCGGAAAATATCCGCCGCAACAATCTGAATCCGGGCCTTTTCCCATGAGCCATGCTATCCATAGGACTGAAGACCCGGACATATACATTCAAAGGCCAGAGCCTTTTCGGGCAGCCTTCCAGTATCCGGATTACAAAACCAGTCCAGACAAAGATTCAGAGTCTCCCTGCCCATCTCAATGGGAGCTGCACCAGGCAGACGCATCCGGGCCAGACTGCAGGAAGGGCCCATTTCCATGATCTTTGCGCCCTTAGGAGCTGTTTCAGGGTTCATCAGGCGGACACCGGAGTAAAGCAGCTTTCCTGATTCAAAATTTCTTCTCAGAAAAGGAATGATATCCGTAGAAACCCGCAGACCGTCCTTCATGGCCGTCAGCCGGAAACTTTCTTTATCCACCCCTGTTTTTTCCAGACGCAGGGCCTCTTCCTCAAGAAAAGCCCTGCCCCCTTCAAGGGTAAGCTGACGCAGATATCCGTTTTCCGTAATCTTTTCATCGGAAAAAGCCCCCAGAGGCGAGGTTTTCCTGCGCAGTGCGGCCTGCTGGAACCTGTGCTTAAAGGCAAAGCTGCAGTAATTAACGCCTAAGGGCAGATCCATATCCCTTGCCATGCGCAGAAGACGCAGGGCCGTAATTTCCGATTCCATGACCGTCAGATGCACATCCCTTATCCAGGTGTAGTTTCTCCGGGCAAGCTTTGGAAAATTATGCTTTGTAAGACGCAGCTGATGCAGATTCAGATACCTCACCCCCGCAGCAGCCATTTCAGGCATTTTAAGGATAAGACGGGCCTCTTCTTCGGGAACAGCAGGTATTTCTATGGTAACAACCGGGATGATCTCCGCCGCCATGGCAGGTTTTTCAAGGGAATAATTCACAGCGCCTATATCAAAACGGATCTCATCCAGACCTGCATGGGAAAGGGCCTTCAGTATTTCCCGTGTGACAAGGATGCCATTGGTGTACATCCACAGATGCACCTTATTTCCAAGGCGCTCCCGCACAGCCCTGACATGGGCAAGGGTTCTCTCCGGAGTCAGAAGCGGCTCTCCACCGGAAAAACCAACGCCCCTGAAGCCAAAGGCCTCCACATAATCCGCATAGGCATCCGGAGATGTAAAAATCAGCCCCTGAGTGACAGGCATGCCCTCTTCCTTCTGGGGAGCCGGACAGTAAAAACAGGAAGCATTGCAAAGGCCATTGATAAAAAGACAGGACCACTGACCAGCCACGCAGCAGGCACATCCGGGAGAAAGCCTTGATACATCCGGCTTGGTCCCCTTGCACCCCATCTCTGTTCTATCGGCAAGGGCGGCAAGGAGCATCCGCCTTTCCTCCATTTTTTCCAGAGCCAGCTGGCCATCTGCAAAACGCAGATTCCTTACACCCTCTCCATACTCTTTGAAATTTTCTTCTTCAAAACATGGATTTTCCTGAATCAGGGCCATTGTGACCTCCCGGAAAAACAGCAGATAAAAGTTCACCAGCTATAAAAACAGCCCTGCCACCGGTAAAACAAGACAAACGCAATTTGTTTCTTTTTGTCATCGTTCAGAACAACTCTCCACCTGCCATACCTGCCAGACCTGCCAGACAGATGCACAGGCACCCAAGCTGTTTGCCCGTGACGCAATCTTATTCGGGAGCTTCTTGCCCTGTGCGGAAGCGGCAAAAACTCCCCGCCACAGGCAGGATGCGCTTTTTTATTGCCATAGCAGGCTTTCGTACGCTGCCTTTGTGGCGGCTCAGACAGTTTGCCGCTTCTTTCGCACAGGCCTGCAAAGCTCTGATCCGAAACGATTGCAACGTCACTTGCAAACAGCCAGGGTGCCTTGCAACGGACAAGGCTGATACAGTTACAGGCTTGGAATTTCAGAATAAATTATGCTGAACAATTATTTCTTTTTTAGAGCTGGCTTTTTTACTGTGCTTTCATATTTTTTTGCAACAAAAAAAGGAGGCTGCCTCAAAAGACAACCTCCGGATGCTGCCAGCAGGCCCCCTTCAGGGGCTTACCTTAAAAAAATGCTTACCCGTCCTGGGGCGGAATCTTATCCGGTGGAGAAAGGGAAGAAGCATCTCCCCTCTTCAGACCAGCACCGGAACCCGCACCCTGGCAGGCCCCCCGGCCACCGCCGGATCTTCTGCCGCCTTCACCGCGGCCTCCACACAGGGTGTTTTTCGGCTCCCTGTCGCCATTGTCCACCCCAATTCCCGCAGCACAGGGACCAAACCCCCGGAAAAAATTATTCGTAACTGTGTTCGGGACCGGGAAAGGAACCTTCCCGCACTGCATCCCCATAGGCCTTAAAGCCCTTGACGGCTTCACCCTTGAGGTCGGCAAAGAGCTTTGTAAACTTAGGCATATAGCCCAGATTCAGGCCAAGGAGATCATGCATGACAAGAATCTGACCATCACAATCCACACCAGCCCCTATACCAATGGTGGGAATGGCTATCTCCTCTGTGATACGACGGGCAATGGGCGCAGGAATGCCTTCAAGCACCACGGAAAAAGCACCGGCTTCCGTTACCCTGTGGGCATCCTCCACCAGCCTTTCCTCATCACGCTGTATCCTGTAGCCTCCCATGGCATGGACACTCTGGGGTGTCAGTCCGATGTGGGCCTGAACGGGAATTCCCGCATCCACGATGGCTTTTATAGTAGCACAGACACCGGCCCCGCCTTCCAGCTTCACGGCAGAGGCACCGGCTTCCTTAAGGAAAAGCCCTGCATTGCGCACAGCCTCTCCAATGTCCGCCTGATAGGACAGAAAGGGCATATCACCCACCACAAGGGCCTTTTCTGCTGCCCGGCTCACCATGCGGGTATGGTAAAGCATCTCTTCCATGGTAACGGGAAGGGTTGTTTTCTGCCCCTGTACCACCATGGCCAGAGAATCTCCCACAAGAATCATGTCCACTCCGGACGCATCCGCCAGACGGGCAAAGGGATAGTCATAGGCCGTAACCGCAACAATTTTTTCTCCCTGAGTCTTCATTTTCAGCAGGTGTCTGGTGCTTACCGGTGCCATTTCCTTCTCCTTCGTTTTTTTTAACTGCGACTATAATCTGAAACCCTGTTTTTATGTGCCTATCTCCGCAGGCCTGCCCTGTCAAGGCAAGAAAAGCTCAAGGGCAAAGACAAAGGATTAAACGGAATCCGGTTGACGCTTTCGGGGGCCTGCGATAAGAAAAAAAGGTTAAGGCTTTTTTTATTTATGTTTTAGCCCTTTTTTCTGGGATGTGTATTGTTAAGGATGGGAGTCTATGATTCAACTGATTCGAGGTTTTAAAGATATTCTGCAACCCGAGGCCAGCCTCTGGCAGCACATTGAGAATGAAGCCCGCAGGCTTTTTGAAAGCCACGGATACCGGGAGATTCGCCTCCCCATCCTGGAAAAAACGGAACTCTTTGCCCGAAGCATCGGTGAAACCACAGATATTGTGGAAAAAGAAATGTACACCTTTGAAGATCGAAGCGGAGATCATCTCACCCTGAGGCCGGAAGCCACCGCATCTGTGGTCAGGGCCTATATCCAGCATAAGCTTTCCGGAACAGAGCCCATCAGAAAGCTCTATACCATAGGTCCCATGTTCCGGAGGGAAAGACCCCAGAAAGGCCGCTACCGTCAGTTTTATCAGATTGATGCGGAAGTCTTCGGCATCAGCTCACCCTATGCCGATGCACAGATGATTCTCATGCTGGCAAAACTCATGGAACGCTTAGGTGTCACGGGCATTTCTGCCCACATAAATTCCCTGGGCTGCCCTGAATGCAGGCCGCCTTACAGGGAAAATCTGAAGGCCTTTATTCAGCAGCATACAGAAGAACTCTGTGAAGACTGCCTGCGCCGCAAAGATAAAAATCCCTTAAGGGTGCTGGACTGCAAGAATGAATCATGCAGAAAAGCCATGACAGAAGCTCCGGAACTGCTGGATCAGCTCTGCACACCCTGTGCGGATCATTTTGCTCTGGTCCGCAGGGAGCTGGACCGGAGAGATCTTGACTATAAGATCAACAAACGTCTGGTCCGGGGCCTCGACTATTATACCCGAACAGCCTTTGAACTGCAGACGGACATGCTGGGAGCCCAGAGTGCCGTTGCCGGTGGAGGTCGCTATGACGGCCTTGTAAAAACCCTCGGTGGGCCGGATATTCCGGCCATCGGTTTTGCCATCGGTTTTGACAGACTGGTGGAAGTCATAACACAGGCAAAACCCCCTGAGACTCCGGCACCATCGGTATTTTTTATCCCCATGGGAGAGATTGCCATGGAAAAGGCCTTTGACTTCTGTCTTCAACTGGCAGAAAAAAATATTGAGGCAGATACGGATTATTCGGGAAGAAGCTTGAAAGCCCTGATGAAACGGGCCGACAGGCTGGCAGCCCCCCTTGTAGTCATCATGGGAGACAATGAGCTTAAAGCCGGTGAGGTCAGTCTTAAAAATATGACCACAGGTGAACAGCGTCCGGTTCCCCTGGACAGTCTTGTGGAAATTCTGAGCCTTGAAATATCCGCTCAGGCCCAAGCAGAATAAAAAACAGATCCGTAACTATTCAGCTCATTTTTTATGCAAGATTTTGTATTAATTTAAAAACATTGGTTTCAGCAAAAGAGAATCGGGCTGTTTGTGAGTGACATTGCAATCGTTTCGGATCAGAGCTTTGAAGGCCTGTGCGAAAGAAGCGGCAAACTGTCTGAGCCGCCACAAAGGCAGCGTGCTTAAGCTTGCCATGGTAATCAAAAAACTTATCCTGCCTGTGGCGGGGAGTTTTTGCCGCTTCCGCACAGGGCAAGAAGCTCTAAGAATAAGATTGCGTCACGAACAAAGGGTCCGGTTGTCTATGCATCTGATTATAGGCATTCGATTTACCAAAGGAAAATTGTGCTGAATAATTACACAGATCCTTCAATTATTATTCCAGATCATTCATCAAGGAGAATTTTTCGTGCCTGATATACTCGGTAACATGCGAAGAACCCACCACCTCGGAGCCCTCAGAGGCAGCGATGCCGGAACAAGCGTTACCCTCATGGGCTGGGTGCAGCGCAGAAGGGACCATGGCGGAGTTATTTTTGTGGATTTAAGGGACAGGGAAGGCATCACCCAGGTGGTCTTCAATCCGGAGAGCAATCCGGAAGTCCATGCCAAGGCCCACAGCATACGCTCGGAATATGTAATTGCCATCCGGGGCATTGTGACAAAAAGACCCGAAGGTATGGCAAACCCGGAGCTTAAAACCGGCAGCATTGAAATTATGGCCGAGGAACTGCGCATCCTCAACACCGCTGCAACACCTCCCTTTCTTATTGAAGAGAATGCGGATGTATCGGAAACCATACGGCTGCAGAACCGCCATCTGGATCTGAGAAGGCCCAATCTTCAGAAAAATATCATTCTGCGCCATAAAACCGGACAGGCCATCCGAAACTTCCTGAACAATCAGGGCTTTCTGGATATTGAAACACCCTTTCTCACCCGCAGCACACCCGAAGGTGCCAGGGACTATCTGGTGCCCAGCCGGGTAAACACGGGACATTTCTATGCCCTTCCCCAGAGTCCCCAGCTTTTCAAGCAGCTCCTCATGATTTCAGGCTTTGACCGTTATTACCAGATTGTCAAATGCTTCCGGGACGAAGATCTGCGGGCAGACCGTCAGCCCGAATTCACCCAGATTGACCTTGAAATGAGCTTTGTGGGCGAAGAGGATGTCATGGCCATGGGCGAAGGTCTCGTGTCCGCTGTCTTTAAAGAAGTACTGGACATGGAAATCCAGACACCCTTTGAACGCATGGACTACGACACGGCCGTAGGGCGCTATGGCCTTGATAAGCCAGACCTGCGCTTCGGCCTGGAGCTGGTTGATCTCACGGAAATGATGAAGACCGTGGGCTTCAAGGTCTTTGCCGATGTGGCTTCCAGAGGCGGCATGATCAAAGCCATCAATGCCAAGGGCTGCGCCAATTTCAGCCGCAAGGAAATTGATGACTTCACAAGCTTTGTAGGCATTTACAGGGCAAAGGGGCTGGCATGGATCAAGGTGAAGGAAGACGGTGAATGGCAGTCTCCCATAGCCAAATTCTTCAGCGATGATGAAAAGGCTGAAGTGGCACGCATCCTTGATATGGAAAAGGATGATATCATATTTTTTGTGGCGGACACTCCTTCTGTTGTCAATGAAGCCCTTGGCAACCTTCGCAACCATCTGGCTGAAAAACTTGGCCTTGTGGACAAGACTTCCTTCCGTTTTGTCTGGGTCACCCGTTTCCCCATGTTTGAATACGATGAAACCAATAAACGCCTTGTGGCCCTGCACCACCCCTTTACCGCACCCCAGGAAGAGGATTTTGCAAAGCTTGATACCGAACCCCTTGCAGCCAAATCCCGTGCCTATGATCTGGTGCTGAACGGCAATGAAATCGGTGGCGGCTCCATCCGCATCCACCAGCCTGAAATGCAGCAGAAAATCTTTGACGTACTGGGAATGTCCCGTGAAGACTACGAAGACAAGTTCGGCTTCCTTGTAGATGCGCTGAATTCCGGCGCTCCCCCCCATGGAGGCATGGCCTTTGGCTTTGACCGCCTGATCATGCTCCTCACCGGCCAGACCTCCATCCGGGATGTCATAGCCTTCCCCAAAACCCAGAAAGCCGCCTGCCTGCTCACGGGAGCCCCCAGCACAGCGGCACCGGCCCAGCTTCAGGAGCTTGGAGTCCGGGTTGAAACCGAGCCATTGGGATAAAAACATAAAAGCCCGAGGAGGACTGCATGTACATCGGCCGCATCATGCGCACAAATCTCGTCACGGTTCCACCGGAAATGCCCCTTGCCGAAGCAAGGGAGCTGATTGATCAGAAAGGCATAGAGCATCTTCTGGTGGTAAATAAGGAAGGAAAACTGGTGGGCGTGGTTTCGGACAGGGATATCCGCCAGAACTGGGCATCTTCCGCCACCACCCTTTCCAGCCATGAACTGAACTACCTGCTCAGCAAGGTTACCATGACCATGATCATGCGCAAAAAAATTGTCACGATCACGCCGGACACCACCATAGAGCGCGCCGCCATGATCATACAGGAAAAGCGCATAGGCTCTCTGCCAGTCATGGAAAACGAAAAGCTGGTAGGCATTATAACCCGTACCGATGTACTTAAGGTGCTGCTGGATGCCATCGGCATTGCCGAAGGTTCCGTACGCTTTCAGGTGCTGATCCGGGACCGTCTTGGTGCCCTCGCGGAGATTGCCCGCATCCTGTCTTCGGAAAACATCAATATACAAAGTCTTATATCCTGGCCCGTGGAAGAACATCCCGGTGTATACCAGCTTGTAATGCGAGTGGCGGCCAGAGACCTGGATCCTGCGGTAAAAAGCCTTGAATCCGGAGGCTTTTCCGTGCTTACACGTCATGTAAAAGATCTGACGCCCTATCTTCCGGCTCCCTGAATCCTCCTTGTGTCTGCGGTCTTTCTGGACCGCAGCATAAATATCAATCCTTGACCTGCCGTAAGCATATCTGACAGGCTGTGGATTTTTATGCTGTCTTATGATTTTCCCCTGAAGGATGTATCATGGTCTATCTGCAACTGGTCATCGGCCTGGCTCTGCTCCTCAAGGGAGCCGATCTCCTTGTGAATGGTGCCATCAGCATTGCCCGCCGTTTTCAGATTCCCAGTATCGTCATCGGCCTGACCATTGTTGCCCTTGGCACCTCCCTGCCGGAGCTGTTTGTCAATATTTACGCCAGCGTTACAGATAATCCCGGCATTGCCGTGGGCAATGTACTGGGCAGCAACATAGCCAATACGCTACTGGTTCTGGGTCTGGCAGCTGCCATTTCTCCACTAAGGGTACAAAAAGGAACTGTCTGGGCAGAAATCCCCCTGAGCCTTCTTGGCGGAGTCATGCTGGCAGTTGCCGTAAACGATATTTTCTTTGACGGTGCCCTGCGCAATGAACTGACCCGTACCGACGGCCTTGCCTTTCTGGGATTCTTTCTCATTTTTTCCTATTATTCATTCAATCTTTCCCAGAGCAAGGGAAATGACCGTCCGCTGGAACCACCTTCGGAAGCCTTTTACGGTCCCCTTAAATCCTGGATATATGTCATCGCCGGGATGGTGGGGCTGGGGCTGGGGGGAGACTGGATTGTGGATTCTGCGGTGATAATTGCAAGGGATTTCAATGTTGCAGACGATATAATAGGCCTTACCATTGTGGCCATCGGCACTTCCCTGCCGGAACTGGCCACCTCTGCAATGGCAGCCTGGCGAGGCAATGCAGCCATTGCTGTTGGCAATGTCGTAGGTTCCAATATCTTCAACATCTTTTTTGTTTTAGGTATCAGTGCATCCATCAAAGCCCTTCCCTTTTCCATGCACAACAATGTGGACATTGCCGTTGTCATTATTTCCAATATCCTGCTCTTTATTTTCATGTTCACCGGCAGACGCTGTTACATCAACAGATGGGAAGGAATCTTCATGCTTTTCCTGTACGCTGCTTATATAGCCAGCCTCTGCATGCGCAACGGTAGTTTTGCCTCCTGAAAAGAAACCTTTACTTTTAAAAAATATGGCAAGACCGAAGAAAATAATCAAAAAATAATCTTTTAAAAAAACAACTTGCAAACAAACCCATAAAAAAAATATTTTTCCACCTTTTTTTAATTGACAGAGCCAAAGGAAACCCGTATAAGTTGCCTCGTTCTACCGCAAGGTGGAACCAAGATGCTCCCCAGTAGCTCAGTCGGCAGAGCAAGTGACTGTTAATCACTGGGTCCGCGGTTCAAGTCCGTGCTGGGGAGCCACTCGATAATCCCTGCACACCATAATAAGTGTGCAGTTGGTTTTTATACGCTCCCTGTCGGTTTTCCGGCAGGGAGTTTTTGATTCCAGCCTGATATATTTCACCCACAATCTTCTCACCTCAGCATTCAATGATTCTATCCTTTTGACTTTTTAAAAAAAATCTTGCCCTGCATACCTCAAACAGGTTATTTTTATAAAAAGTTCTGATGCCTATATAAAAAAAGAGTGTTCTTTCCGCAGCGCTGTGGAATATCCCTCCCCGACACGCTGAAAAGGGCCAGCCCTCAAGGCTACCCGTGAATCCTGTCTCATGCCCCAAACCGCATACACAGGAGCTTCCCATGTCCATAAAAAAACACCCCCCCCATACGAATACCCCCAGGCAAAAACCTTCGGGCTGGTTCAACAGATCCCTTTTTTTTCTTCATCGGAAAAGAAAACCTTCCAGCTATCATCCCCAGCCCTCCCAACAAAGCCAAAAGCCTGAACCCATAATTAACTTCAGTAGAAATTTTTTCCACCATGCTCCTGTGGGTATTTTCTGCACCACAGCTGAAGGCAGGCCCCTGGATGTAAACAGGGCAATGGCTCGAATTTTAGGATTTGATCAACCGGAAGAAGTTATAGACCATTATCTTGATCTGGCATCGGAGCTGTATCTTCAAACGGAAATGAGGGAGACCCTGTTACAGATCCTGCTGAAAAAAAGAAAAATTCAGGATTTTGAATTTCAGGCAAAAACCAGAGACGGAAGACATATATGGCTTAGCATCAACGCCCGCATGCGGACACTTAAAGATAAAAATCTCCTTATTGAAGGCTTCTGCACAGAGATTACATCTAGAAAGCATACGGAAAAAGCCCTGCTCCTCCAGTCTCGTCTGCAAAAACTCCTTATGGAAATTGCAGCCACCTATATCAACCTTCCCCTTGAAAATCTCAATTCAACCATCCAGGTCTCTCTGGGGGACATGGCTATTTTTGTTGAAGCAGACCGCTCCTACATATGTTCATATGATTTCCCGAATCAAATCTGTACCAACACCCATGAATGGTGTGCAGAAGGCATAGAGCCCCAGATACATCTTTTGCAGGCGGTACCCTTTTCCGCCATGGAAGACTGGATAGAAGCCCATGCAAAAGGAGCCATAGTACATATTCCCGATGTCAGTGCCCTGCCAAGAGGTGGCGCAAGGGATGTACTGGAGCCCCAGGACATCAAAAGCCTGCTGGCCGTTCCCATGATGCATATGGAAACATGCCTTGGCTTTATCGGATTTGATTCCGTCCGCAAGCACCACAACTACTCAGACATGGAACAGAAACTCCTTACCCTCTTTGCCCAGATGCTTGTCAATATTGGCCTCAGAAAACAATCGGACAAAGAACAGCAACTGCTGCAGGCCCAGCTTCTGCAGGCCCAGAAAATGGAATCCGTTGGCCGCCTCGCAGGTGGCGTGGCCCATGACTTCAATAATATGCTCAGCGTCATTCTGGGTCACTCTGAGTTGGCGCTGGATGATCTTGCACCGGACAGTCCTGTACATAACGATCTGCTGCAAATACGTCAGGCAGCCCACCGTTCTGCGGATCTGATACGCCAGCTCCTGGCCTTTGCAAGGAAACAAACGGCCATACCAAAAATTCTGGATCTGAACAAAACCATTTCAGGTATGCTGAAAATGCTGCACAGACTCATTGGTGAGGATATTCAGCTGAGATGGCTTCCCGAAGAAGGCCTGTGGCCCGTCATGATGGATCCTGGTCAGATTGATCAGATTCTGGCCAACCTCTGCGTCAATGCAAGAGACGCCATAGACAATACAGGTGAAATATCCATCCGGACCAAAAAAGGCCTTTTTGACATAAACCATATCCCTCCGGAAAAGGGTTTTATTCCCGGAGAGTACGTAGTGCTGAGCGTCCATGACACAGGCTCAGGCATGGAGCCTGAAATCCTTAGTCACCTTTTCGAACCCTTTTTCACCACCAAGGCTCCGGGCAAAGGCACGGGTCTTGGACTTGCAACAATCTACGGTATTGTCAAACAGAATGGAGGCTACATTGATGTCCGGAGCAGACCCTCAGAAGGCACTTCCTTTTCCGTATATCTGCCCCGGTATGAAGGTCTGCCCGAAGAAAGCCATCCGGAAGAGTCCCGTGTTCCCCCTGGAAGTCCCCATGAAACCATACTCCTTGCAGAAGACGAACCCGCCATACTTAAAATGAACCAGCGGGTTCTTGAAGGTCTCGACTATACAGTTCTGGCAGCACCAAACCCTGAAATGGCCCTGACGCTGGCCAAAAGTCAAAAAATAGACCTGCTCATCACAGATGTTATCATGCCCGACATGAATGGAAAGGATCTGGCCGACACCCTAAAGGAACTCCACCCGAAGCTCAGAACCATTTTCACCTCAGGCTACACGGCAGATGTCATCGACAGGCATGGTGTGCTGAATCAGGGAGTGCACTTTATCCAGAAACCCTTTACCCGTAAAATTTTAGGGTGCAAGGTCAGGGAGGTGCTGGATGAAGCGGTTAAACCCAGCATCCATGAATGACGGAGAGCATAATATGAAAAAAAAACTTCATCCAGTTTTTCGGATTCCACCCGCAATACCTCTGCTTCTGATTATGGTCACCGTTGTTTCTGCAGCTGGCATCCTTTATCAATACCGGGCCTCCAGCACCATACGCACAGCCATGGAAGGACTTTCTGCAGAAACCACCCTGCGCATTGCAGACCACCTGCGAAACTTTCTCTTTCTGCCTGGAATGATCAACAAAATGAATGCCGATGCCATGGCCAAAGGCCTTCTCCATCCCGATGATCAGAGCATGCTGGAAGCATATTTTTTCAACCAGCTTCAGCTTTTTCCTCAAATAAGCAGTATTTATTTCGGTAATACCCAAGGTGGCCTGGCCCATAGCGGCAGAGAATTTACAAAAAAAACTTTCTACTTCATGGGTAATGATAATTTCAGAGCCGGGCCCTTCACAAAATCCCTTGCAGAACCGGACGGCCGCAAAGGAGAAATTCTCCAGTTCATACCTGCCTTTGATGCCAGAACAAGGCCATGGTATAAAAATGCCCTGACCCATGGAAAAGCCGTATGGAGTGAAGTTTACATTCTTTTTACCGGAGACGGACTGGCCCTTTCCGCAAGCCAACCCGTATGGGACAACGAAAATCAGCTTCTCGGTGTGGTTTCTGTGGATATTTTTCTGGATCACGTCCATGATTTTCTGTCGGGCATGCAGATAGGTAAAACAGGAGAAGCCTTTATAATGGATCGCTCCGGCAATCTTCTTGCCTCGTCAGAGTCTGGCATCAGTATTTTCCAGAAAAACAAAGATTCTGTTTTGGAAAAAACCAATGTTCTGAAAAGTACCTCCAGCCGGATAAAAAACGCTGGACTGTCCATATACAGCCACCTTGATAATCTTGACCATATTAAAGACATTGTCAGCATACAGTTCACAAGCGACAAAGAAAAATATATGCTTCAGGTCTCACCTCTTCAGGAAAACAGCGGTATAGACTGGCTGATCTGTGTCATTATCCCGGAAAAAGACTATATCAGCAAAATTCTAAGCTCCCAAAGAAACACCTTTATAATAATTGTAACAGCCCTCATCCTCTCCCTCATCACAGGCAGACTGATACGTGAAAGGGAGATAAATTTCCGCAATTTTTTTGAAAGCATAGGGGATCTTGTGGCTGTAACAAGACCCAGCGGCCAAATTATCTACACCAATACAAGCCTGCGCCAAAGCCTTGGATACAGCCGGGAAGAATGCCATGGCATGTATATCATTGACCTTTATCCCGAAAAACTCCGGGAGGAGGCAAAGGTCATTCTGGAAGCCATGCTGGAGGGAAGAGAGGAAAGCTGTTTTATCCCCCTGATGAGAAAAAACGGAAAAAAAATTGCTGTGGAAGCACGAATCTGGCGGGGAGAATGGAATGGAAAAGAATGCATTTTCGGCCTTGCCAAGGACATCAGTGTACAGGTGGAAGCCCAAAAGCGTTTTGAGCGGATTTTCCAGAACAATCCTGCACTCATGGCCCTCTGGATGCTGCCGGAAAGCCGCCTTACGGACGTAAATGAAGCCTTCCTGCAAACCCTTGGCTACGTAAAGGAAGACATAATGAACAAAACTCCGCAGGAGCTGAACCTTTTTCCCTTTCCAGAACAACTGGATGCACTTACCCTGCGCCTCAATGAAACAGGAAGGGTTACTAACACGGAAATACAAATTCAAGACAGCAAAGGACGACGAAAAGACGGTATTTTTTCTGGGGATGTAATTTCCAGCCATGGAAAACACTACCTTCTTACGGTCATGGTGGATATAAGTGAACGCAAGCAGGCAGAAATTGCCCTTGAGGAATCAAGAATTGTTCTGGAAAGCACCAACAAGGCCTTAAGCGAAGCCATTGCAGAAACCCGTGAGATGGCCCTGAAAGCCGAAAGGGCCAACATGGCCAAAAGCGAATTCCTTGCCCACATGAGCCATGAAATCCGTACCCCCATGAATGGAGTCATCGGCATGGGCAAGCTTCTCATGGAAACCCCCCTCACGGAAAAACAAAAGCAATATACAGAAGCACTTCGCAGCAGCGCCGTGTCCCTTCTGGGTATCATAAATGATATTCTTGATCTTTCAAAGATTGAAGCCGGCAGAATGGAAATGGAAATACATGACTTCAGTCTGGACGTACTGATTGAAAACTTTATGGCCACCATGGCTCCTCAGGCACGGGCAAAGGGGCTGAACTTTAACTGCTCAAAGGAGAGCGACATCCCCTCCCGTCTGGCGGGTGATGAAGGCCGCATCCGGCAGATTCTGAACAATCTTGTGGGCAATGCCATCAAATTCACCGATAAAGGCAGCGTATCCATCTCCATATCCAAAGACCAGCAGGATGCATACGGGATAATACTGTATTTCACCATAGAGGATACGGGCATTGGTATTCCAGAACATAAACAGCCCCTTCTCTTTGAAAAATTCAGTCAGGTGGACAGATCCACCACCAGACAATACGGCGGGACAGGTCTTGGTCTGGCCATTTCAAGACATCTGGTACTGCTCATGAATGGTGATATCGGCGTAGAAAGCCGTCCTGGAATGGGTTCCAGATTCTGGTTTTACATCCGTCTGAAAAAAGCAGATGGAGAAGAAGTACCGGTAAATGAAAACAAAAAAAGCACCACAGGAAAAGATCTCCTTGCAAAAATCCATGCCCGCATTCTTCTAGTGGAAGACAATGTGATCAACCAGAAGGTTGCCATCGGTTTCTTACAGAATCTAGGATTTTCACCAAAAGCCGTATCCAATGGCCTGGAAGCGCTGGATGCCCTCAAAAATGAACCATGGGATCTTGTCCTCATGGACATACAGATGCCCCTCATGGATGGCCTTGAAGCCACAAGATGCATCAGGCACCCTAAATCCCGCGTACTTAATCCTGCCATACCCATAATTGCCATGACAGCCCACGCCATGCAGGATGACAGGGAAAGATGCCTGAATGCTGGAATGAACGATTATATAACCAAACCACTGAATCCGGAGGCCCTCACAACGGCCTTGCTGAAATGGCTGCCCGAAACCCCTGGAATATGGGAAAAAGAAACAGGTACTCTGTCCGACTGGAATGATAAAAACAAAATATGGAATAAAAACAAGCTGAAAGAGTTCCTTGGTGACGACCTTGAAACCATAGGCATCATTATAAAGGAGTTCATGGATACCGCCCCTGCACAGGTTGCAGCAATCATAGAACTCATCGAAAAAAACGATCCGGATGCCGTACATTTTGAAGCCCACAGCCTCAAGGGCGTTGCTGCCCATATGGGTGCAGAAACCCTTTCTGACATAGCCTTTGATATGGAAAAAAAAGCAAAGCTCAGAGACCTTGAAGGATGCAGGAAGTTACAGGGGCTTCTCCAACAGGCCACGGACGAGCTTCTGGAATACATGAAACCAGAAGTATCTTGAAAACCGCATCCAAAACATAAAAACTGATCCAATCATACACAGGAGGCTTTATTTCATGAACAGATCATTTTTATTGCTGATATGTCTTATGGTGCTGCCCCTTTCTTCGTCGGCAAAAACCCTTGAAATGCTTACGGACGATTTTCCTCCCTACAGTTTTCAGGAAAATGGCCATATATCCGGCATCTGCATTGATGTGATCCGAAATGTATTTCAGGATACGGCCTATGACTTCCATGTACAGCTTTTCCCCTTTGCCAGAGCCTATGCCGCCACCCGGGACGGAAAAAACATCTTTGAATTCTGTGTGGCCAGAACACCGGAAAGGGAAGATCTTTTCCAATGGATAGGACCTGTGGGTCCCTCCTATGAAGGCCTGATTGCCCTCAGGAAAAGAAAGGACATAAGCATTGAATCCGATGAGGATATGTCTGCATATCTAATCGCAACTGTCATTGAGGATGTGGTGGACCAGCACCTTTCTGCCAGACAGAAAGAGCTGGGACTCAAGCTGGATAAAACATCAAGCTACAGGCAGAACATGAGAAAGCTTATGGCAGAACGCATGGATATATGGGCTGGTAATATCATCGCAGCTTTTCAGCTGGCAAAGGATCTGGGTCATGATCCGGAAGAACTTAGGGTGGTTTACACCTTTCCCGATCTTTATAAAGACCTATACCTTGTTACCGGCATAAAAAGTGATCCGGAGCTGGTGGAAGATCTAACCCGGATTTTTGATAATTTTGTAGAAAAAGGGAATTATGAAAAAATAAAAGAGCAGTTTATAAAAAAATATACTTCCGGATATTTTGATGGGAAAGCAGAATAAAAAAACAAACACCCGAGATAGGAATCAAAGAAAAAAGCACCCCTTACAAATAGCCATAGTTATAGCAAAAAATGCATTTACCACTCGTAACAGGCAAAAATATCTGATCGTTATTATAAGATCTAAAACAGCGGATTCTTTGTAGAGTGTGTTTCGGTCTTATTAGTAAGACTTTTGTGTTTAAATTCAAAAAAGGAGGGTATTTGAATGAGGCGTGTTCTTCTTGTGATGTTTACGATATTTTTTATTGCCATGCCTTGTTTTGCAGGCGGGGTTGTGAGTATGGCTTCTGACCCTTGGCCGCCGTTTGCAGATCCTGCGCATCCTCATGGCGGGCTCTCTGTTGAGATTGCAAAGGCTGCTTTTGGAACTCAGGGGTACACTGTCACTATGGAATTTATGCCTTGGGCGCGCGTTATCCAAACGGTCAGTCTCGGTGAGCTTGACCTTGTAGCTGGCGCATGGATGTCAGATGAGCGCAAGGAAAATTTTATGTTTAGCGAGCCTTTCCTGATCAACGAGATAAGGTTTATAAAAAGAAAGGGAGATCCCTTTAAGTACAGCGGTCTTGAAACTCTGCCTGGGCTTAAGGTAGGAGTAATTCGTTCTTACTCTTACAGTGATGAGTTCATGAATTATCCGGGGGTTATCATAGAGCCGGTTAACAACTTTATAACCAACATTCGTAAGCTGGTAGCCGGAAGAATTGACCTTACTTTGGAAGATGAAATAGTTGGCATGAACAGTCTTTCGATATTGGATCCGGCATTAGCGGGTAATATTGAGTTCACAGGACCCTCCCTTGCAAGCAAACCCCTCTATGTACTATCGGGTCTTAAGAATCCGAGGCACAAAGAAATTATCGAAGCTTTTAACAAGGGTCTTAAAGAGATCAAAGCAAATGGAACATATGACCGCATCATGGCTTCCTATGGTATGAAGCAGCTGTAAACATTCTTTTTCTAAGTTTTTTTAAGAAGTGTTCGCTAACCTTTAACGAACACTTCTTTTCTTATTTACAGCCATTCACCCTTCATAAGACAAGCGGTATGATATGCTCCGCTTTCCTGAAAATCTCCCTTAAGACACCAGAAACTTTCCCATGAATCAACATGCAGACAGCAGGAAACAGCCTTTGCACCCGAATCCTGATTCAGGATGAATCAGAACTGCCGGTCGAAGAATCCTTTTCTTCCACATCCCGCCAAATATGAAAGAGCCCGGTAAAACCGCTTTTCATCCGCTCCCATTCTTTTTTCACGGAAAAGGTAGCCGTATCCAGCCGCCTTCTGTTCATCTGCACATGCACAGCTCCCATGCAATGCACCTGCATGGCAGACTTCAGGGCCTCCAGATTGAAAGGAGGTCCGGATGCGGGCAGGGCAAGGGGTATAATTTCATCCACCTTAAGGAGGGAAAGATTATAATCCAGAGCATCGGCGATGATGCCAGCCATTGCTGAGCCATCATTGAGGTCTGAAGGGGGCTGCCATTTCCCCGGTGCTGCCAGCCTGTCCACCTGATGCAGCACACAAAGCATGACAGGCAGCCTCCTCGTCCTGTTTTTTTCTTCAGCCTGCCAGGAATGCAGCTTATTCAAAAAATCCACATCCAGTTTCCGGGCTGGCTGATTCGCCCTCACTACCCAAAGGACAAGATCGCAGCTCACAATTTCTTCCAGAAGGGCTTTCTGCCCTGCCTCACTGCCATCCAGGCCGGGAAGATCCACCATGTTGAGAACCTGCCCGTCCTCCATGCGGCAGCGGTATACCTGCCCCCTGTCCGTTGCCGGAAGGGCATCCACTTCCGCCTGCATGGCTCCTGTCAGTGCATTGATAAGGGTGGATTTACCGGCACTCACCTGCCCCAGCATACAGATACGCATGGGCTCGGGCGGCAGGGCCAGACGTTTTTTATCTTTCTTTGCGGCTTTGGATTCCCCAAGTTCTTCCTGATCCAGCCGGAAATGACCGCCATAGAGATCAATGCCAGTCCTAAGCACTTCCACAAGAAAGAGATAGCGCAGCTTCTGCTGCACCTCTTCGCTCATTTCACTGAAAACCTGACGAAAGATATAACTGCGCAGCTCGGCTATCCAGCCCTCCGGGGTAAGGAGCCGCAGGGCACGGTAAACATCATAAATACGCTTTCCCTTCCGGAAGCGTTCCTTCTGATCATGGATAAGAAAAAAAGAGGAAATTCTTACATGATCAATGCCGGGGACATGCTCCTTGAGCACTTTTCTGTAACGCCTGCTGATGGTTTCACCCACCGCCAGAATTTCAGGCAGGGTAAAGGCCCATTCTCCATGCTTTCCTGCCCTGCCGTAGTGGCGGGCCACCCGCCTGAGAACCTCCAGTCCCTGCTCGTGAAACCTTATCCACTCCGGTCTTTCCTGAATCAGATCCCTTATCTCAGGAACAAGACTGAGGTAAACTTCCCTGTCCTGGGGCAGCCAGTGCAAAGGCAGATCCTCTTCTGCCAGAAGCTCGGTATCCACAGTTATGGCTTTTGTCTTCTGCCTGCCCCGCCTTGCTGCAATAAACATGACAAGGGTCATAAACAGGCTTAAAACCAGAAGAACAAGGGCAAAATAAAGAAAATAACCGCCAGCAAACACCGCATAGAGACCAAAACCGGCCAGCACGAATACGGGCATAAAGGCAGAAGCCAGCATCAGGGGGAAAAATCTGTCCATGAGCCGGGCCATGGCCTGATATCCCTTAATCTTTTTTATCATGCATCACCCTTGTCATCCGGGCAAAAACCCTGTCAAAACGTTCCTTCATCTCTTCGGGAGAAGGGGGATCTCCGCTGTTTTTTCCATAGAAATACATGCAGGCCACACGGCCTAAAGCATAGGTGAAAGCATAGCTGGTAACTCCCGCAGACACCCCGCCGATAATCTGACCATAAACGGGTATGAGCTTCACAAGCTGTCTGCGGCCAAAGGCAGCGGCATACTGCAGGGCAAAACCTGCGCCCATGGCACCGAAAAAATCCCTGAGAAGCGTTCGGTTCCACTCCAGCCCATATTGCCTGGCAAGGCTGTGCAACATCTTGGACTGGATGGCCGGAACGGAAACAAGCCCAAGACCTGGCACCACATCTGTTGCTGCTGCGGCACCCGCGTACCACATCACTTCTTTTTTAAGCTTAAGAAAGTTTTCCTCTTCCACCCCAGCGTTCATTTCCTCTTCAAAAAGGGCGGCAATAACAGGCAGATGCTCCTGCAACTTATGAATCAGGTCTGCAATACCCGCTGGTCTGCCATCTTTCCCTACAAAGTCAACGGCCACCTGATCCGCAAGGCCCCAGACCCCTTCCACCTGATTTTTGTTATGACGTATGCAGCGCTGCCTCTCATCAATACTTTCAATAAGCTCAATGCCCGTATGCACAAGGAGCATATCCCGGATTTTGCCAGTTGAACGGATCTGAGCAAGGGCCCGGAGAACCTCGCTCTGTTCAGGATCTTCAGCCCGCATCACAACAATCAGGGCATGGCTGGCTGACCCGCATACCCTTATATCCTCCAAAGGATCATAGTCTGCCTCGGACAGCCCCCGGGTATCAAGAAAGGCCATGAGGGGCTTTTCCGGAGGAAACACATAACGCAGGGCCGTAGGTGTGCAAGGCCTGAAGCCATTACCTATCTCCACCCCGTCAAGGCCGGTTACAGACTGAATAAGAGAAGATTTTCCAGCCCCTGTTTTACCCAGCAGCCAGAGGGTAGGCAGATTATCGCTGCTGTATTGAAAAGCAGGTTTCAGCTCGCTGTTTTTTTCAGGATTCAGCATTTCGTATATTATCTTAAATATTCTATTCACAAATCCCCCTGTGCATCCAACCGCATATAATCCACCCCAATTTTTTCAGAAAAACCTTTAAAGTTTACATAATGTTAAAATGAAAATGAATGAAAAATCATATTAAAAGCTAAATCTAAACTTGGACAAATAAAATCCTAAACACAACAAACAATTGAATTTTCACATGTCTTTGCCCCCTTAAGAGTTTTCAATCAAGCACCCGGCCCTTAGGGCGGGGTGAAGTTTCAACCGGCTTTTCCCTCTGCCGTGGAGACTCTTCCAGACTGGACGGGGCCGTGACCGGCTGGATCAGACGCCCGGATAAATCCGGATAGGCCTGGTGCTCAATGGATAGTGCCTCCGGGGATTCAAGACGCTCAACATCACGGTTCAACACATAGGCAAGCTTGTTCAGGTTGCTGTAAAGGATTGACCAGTATGGCTTGTGACTCAGATTAATTATCGATCCTGACACGGCGGTGTAGTCATCCTGGATCAATCCTCCCTGGCTTAAAATATAGTCATAGCCTTGTCGGGAAACTCTATTGCGGCTAGGCTCAGCGCCTCCAGGACCACAGCGTTTTTCAGAAGCTGATCCCATGGAGCAGCTTCCGGGTAACGGCCCTGCAAAAACCGAATACGCCCCGCAGCCTGTCTCGCCAGTTCCGGATGACCGGCATTTGAGGCAAAAAGGCCATAGATCCGAAGGCGCTCCACTGCTTTGGCGATCGCTTGCTTCTGATCAAGAGCCTCATCCTTCAGGAGTTCTTCGTATTGCGTCAGCAGGAGCCCGCCTATGTATTTCAGGGGAACGTTGTTATCAGCCAGATCTGCATATAAATTCGTCCTGTCCAACTGATCAGCTGCCGGGTACATGGTTATGGCCTCCTGCATCTTGGCAGCGCCCGGTTCATAAAAACCTGTTTTCACCATTTCAAGGCCTTCTCCGAGCACCTTCATGGCCTTAACAAGTTCATCGGAAGCAGGCTCCATGACGAATTGCCGGTCTTCAGATAAAAACACCCAATGACCAGCCTCAACCACATAGACTACATTTCCGCTACGAGCAATTTTAACCGGGGCTTCCTGGAGCAATAAAACTTTATCGTCTTGCAATATGTACTCTTTTTTATCTGACACAAAATGATCAGGCGGGCCAAAAACCATCTTGCCCAGAAAAGGCAGGCCAGATACTTCCCATTCCATCGACCGTACATTATAAATTCCGTTTTCCGAATCATCTGAACTATCAGAACCATGATGGTAAAGCGCCAGGCGGTTTCCATCAGGTAATATGCCGGCAATAGACCATTCATCATCGTGAGTGTAATCACTCCCGTGACGCCTTACGTAAGAAATCTCTTTGGATCGCTTTAATTGATCGTTGTAGATACGTACACGGCATGGGTTGATTTTACGGCTTTCATCATCAACGGAATATTCAACGACCAAGCTACCATCTTGAATAAAAACCATTTTTCTTACACTGTGGTTTTCCGGCACCAAGGCCATATGTAAAAATTTACCTTCTTTTGTCGAATATGCAGATATTTTCTTATCGCCAAAGTCTTTATCACTATAGGACAGTGCAAGCCTTTCATTGGCATGGCTTATTGCCAAACCATACATTACATCTCCAAGATGGGTTATTGTTCGTATAATATGGTTCCTCTCCAGGTCGACCAGGACAACCCTGTTCTCCAAATCGCTATAGGCCATGAGCGTGCCGTCCGGTGACAGGGCGACATCAAAGTTTCGCTCCGTCTTGTGGAGAAACCGGAAGGGGTGCTTTACAAACGATTCTTTCCGGGCATCGTACTCCCAAACACTGGCGCCGACATAGTCGTGACGGGTTCCTCCCTTTTTCTGAAACTTTGTCACTATACGCTTGCCATCATCGCTTGCCGAAACGTTTCCGACCCAATCAAGCAGCTCCAGAGAGTGAGCCTTGAGGTGATCCTCGTACGCAACAGGAGTATCGTCATCCATGGCATCATAGTTAAAGCGTTCTTCAACTTCTTTCCGCGCGCGGTCGTTACCCTGCCTGGCCGCCTGGCGTAACCAGTTCAAGGCTTCTCTGTCGCTTTGTTTCACACCGCTACCATTTAGATAACTAAAGCCCAGATTTGATTGAGCCACTGCATTTCCCTGATCGGCGGCTTTTCGATACCATTTCACCGCTTCTTTGTCGTCTTTTTCAACGCCTCTTCCGGTAGCATACATCCAGCCCAGATTTGATTGAGCTACTGCATTTCCCTGATCAGCGGCCTTTCGATACCATTCCACCGCTACTTTATCGTCTTTTTCAACGCCTCTCCCGTTAGCATACATCCAGCCCAGATTTCTCTGGGCTCTTGCATGTCCCTGATCGGCAGCTTTCCGATACCATTTCACTGCTTCTTTATCGTCTTTCTCAACGCCTCTTCCTCTAGTATAGCTAAAACCCAGATTGTTTTGAGCCCTTACATATCCCTGATCGGCGGCCTTTCGATACCATTTCAATGCTTCTTCGTAGTCTTTTTCAACGCCTCTTCCGTGGTCATACATCACACCCAGGGCGTTCTGCGCCCCTGCATGCCCTTGTTCGGCGGCAAGGCCGAACCATTTGACAGCCTCAGCATCATCCTGAGCAACGCCACGGCCTTCCTTGTAGAGTTCTCCCAGACGATAGCGAGCATCGGCCTCCCCCTGTTCCGCCCCGGACCGGTAGCGAACAACCAGCTCCTCGTCACTTTCATTCTGGTCCAAACGGTTCGGCGCATCATTTACGGTCTGTCTTGTCTTTTCCACTGTTGTACATCCAGCCCCGGCAACAGCCAGGATCAGGAAAAGGGCAAGCAGGACACCTTTAGTAAATATTCCGTCCCGACTTTCGCCTTTCATCATGATTTCTCCCTTACTTTTCTGTCTTGTAAAATCATCTGCCCTTTATAGCCCGTTCCGCCTCGTCGCTCAGTAACAATTTCCTCCAGAACTGCGGCTGTCAGTCCAGCACCCGCCCTTTTGGTCGTTGCTCTTCTGATACCGGCTGGCGGGGGGGCGGTGTAGTATGAGGTATTTGTTCCAGTCGCTCCGGGCTGCTTACTGGTTGAACAAGCCGGCCTGTCAGGTCTCGGTAAGGTTGGGGAGCTACCCGACTTGTCGATGGCTTGGTTAATTCCTCTGGTTTTTTATCCAGCAGGAAGGCGAGTCTTCTCGGGTCGGCAAAAAGAGGGAACCAGTAATCGGGATAATTAAGGATATAATACGCCGCAAATGTATTGCCCTGGTGAACCAGCCCGCCCTTTTCAAGCAGATGCTCGTAGGCCATATCGACCTCTCCCTGATACGCCATGACCATCGCCTCCAGCGCCAGCGCCCCTTTCATCACATTCTCCCAGCCGTCATCAGTTAAGGTTGCCGGGTATTCTTCTCTAAGAGTACGAATCTTTCCAGCAGCAGCAAGTGTCAGGTCGGGGTAACCGGAGTTAAAAGCTAAAAAACCGTATTCAAGAAACCTTCTGGCCGCTCTGACAAGTGAAAGATGGTCGGCAAAACTGACCGCTGGAGAGATTTTGACCTGGTGTGCTTGCCCCTGCCGTCTTATTGTCAGCTCAAAGCTCGAGCCGACCGGTTTGCTTTCCAGTACAAGTGAAAGCTCGTTACCGTTGGTAATAGCAATACCATCAACTGCCTCTATGATGTCTCCTGCCCGCAGTCCAGCTAAAGCTGCCGGGCCATCGGCGTTGGTAAGCTTTTCAACCATCCTCCCCCCGGGCACATCTTTGCCTTTTATTCCGAAAACTATTATCGTTCTGTCCATATCGATTAACTTTCGTTGATGAAAGAGGAGTAGCTCTGCCAGCTCGGCATGGCTTAAACCTTCTTTTTTTAAGTTTTGGTAAAAATTAAAGTATAGCCGAACGTATAAAGGGGAGATGGCTATTCCTTCTTTAAGCTTTCTGATTCCTGAAGATTTAAATCCTGAAGCAATAAGTCCTTCACCTTCAGCGATAGCCTTCGCTGCCTGGACCAGCTCAGCAGAAGCAGTCTCCATGCTTACAATCTCGCCTTTGTTGCCAAACCCAAACCATCTCTTTGCCGTCTCCACATAAACTGCAGAAAGGCCGGGAATCCTCTCATCAAACCTCTTTCTTTGCAAATGAAATACCTTTTCGTCGTGGATAAGGTATTCGTCAAAAGCATTGTTCCATATTTTGAGCAGTCTGTTTCCTGGGCCAGCGACAACCGGGGCATACAGTTTTTCCGGAACCGACAGGCTTTTGTTGCTGCTGGTGCCAATAATGGAAAGAGTCCCGCGAGGAGGGGCAAAAAACAGATAGTCTCCTTCTGAGCTAAAACCGTATAAACCGCCTTTTTCCTCATAACTTCTGATACGCACCAAACCTGGGAAGCTGTAGATGGTGCCGATGCTAATATCATTTGTGCTAGTATCATTTGAGGGACGCCATTCATTAACAATCACCGTTTTTGTGTCAGGACTGAAGTAAGGCCCTGGTAATCTTACGTCATCCATTCTTGGTGTCGAAAGACTTCCAACCTTTTCCAATGTTTCTACATCAAACACTTTTACACGATTACGATTAAAGGCCCCGATAGCCAGATAGGCGCCATCCCGGCTAAAAGCCATTGATAATTCCCTGGTTCTAACATTTTCTAGCTCAATCATTTTTTTTGAGCCATCGGCTGTGAAAAGTAAAACCAAACTACTGGATGGCTTGGGCTCGCGGTAGTTGTATGCCAAGATGCTGCCGTCATAAGATAATGTATGACTATAGATATCTCTTTCTAATTCAATATCGCTCTTCACATAAGCACCCAGCTTCTGGTCATATCTCCATAGAATTTTTTCATTATCATCGTCTGCCAATCGCGACGTAACAACAGTTCCACCGTCTCCGCTGAATTTGTGCCAAAATTGATCTATAGCGGATGCTAAACGGTCCGGAGTTATATATTCCTGATACAAGACGGATTGCTGTTCGTCTTTTGTTTGCGACGGGGCAACTTCCGGAGCAGGTTGAGGCTGACTCTTTGCAATATCGGATTTTTGGACATGTACCTGCTGAGTGCTACAGCCGCTAACTCCTAAAAAAAGAGAAAAAACCAAACAGAAAACAAAAGTGAGTCGGGATAACATTTGGCGATTAATCATGAAATCCTCCTTAATATATACACTAATCTGGCTCGAACTAAACAGCCATGCCCAAGAAAGAATAATACGCTATAGTTCTATATATGGTTGAACGCAGCCGCTTCGCGGCAGAAAAGAGTTAAATAAGGTACACTCCTTCAATTGCAGCCTACAGCTGCAGCCCAACAACCCATTGGAGAAGGAGTGTACCATGAACCTGCAGGAACAGGAGCAATTCAACAGGCTTTACGAGAAGCATCTGAAAACCCTGAAGCTTCAGGGCAAAGCCCAAAAAACCATTGAAGCCTATGCCAGAGCGGTACGCAGAGTCAGCAGTCACTTTAACTGTTGCCCGGACAATCTCAGGCCTGAGAACCTACAGGACTATTTTGCAGATCTGGTAGAAACCCATTCATGGAGTACAATCAAGATAGACAGAAACGGTCTTCAGCACTTTTGGAAGTTTGTTCTAAAAAAAGAATGGGAATGGGTTGAAATTGTAAAACCCCCCAAAGTTAACACTCTTCCTGATATCCTCACCCCGGATGAAATTCAAAGGATCATTTCCGCCACCCAGACAGATCGTTACCGGGTATTTTTGCTCACCACCTATTCCATGGGCCTTCGCCTTGGTGAAACCCTGGCCCTTGAGGTGGGGGATATTGATGCAAAACGCCAGAAAGTCCACATTCGTCAGGGCAAAGGAAACAAAGACCGGTTGGTGCCGCTCCCGGATCTGACC
>NZ_VDMB01000019.1 GCF_006175995.1 Desulfobotulus mexicanus | reverse complement strand
ACATTGTAGCAACAACACCCTTGGCATCCATCAGGCGAATAAAGACTGGTCGGCTGCGGAACCGCTGCTGCGACGGGCGATGTCAAGGGTAACAGAAACAGCAAATCGGAGGTCTGTGCCTTCGAGCTTCGGTATCCGGAGACAGAGCTGTTCGTCCGTCAAAGACAGATCGGAATGTATCGAGGTCGTGGATGCTGTAGCCGCAAGGCGAGAGCCACGAAGAGATGCAGCCCTTGCTGTCAGAACCCCCTGGCTTTAGCCATGGGGAGGTTCAGGGCGTCTTTTAATGCCAAGAATAATGCCTGCCCCTGCCACAAGGAGGGGAACGGCCAGCATATTGATGATTTTAATCCTCGTTCCCAGATCGTCGATGTCGGAGCGGAGGTTGCGCCGGACTTCTTTCAGTTCCTGATTGATGCGCATCCTCTCTTCATTGAACCTGCGGAGTTCCGCTTCCTGCTCTTCACTCAAAACAAGGGCATCTTCACCCTGCTTCTGGCTTTCCAGCATCTGAATGCGCATGGAGGCTTCTTCTGCCCTTTGCAGCAGCGCCTGTTCCCTAGAGAGCCAGCGGGTTTCTGCCTGACGTTCCAGATCCTTCACCCTGTGGAAGGGGCGGTCTGTGACATCCCTTGTGCGCACATGGATGAGGTCCGGGCTGCCACTGAGCATTTCCACGCTGTTAAGAACAAAATTCAGGTTGTCATTGAAAACCCTTGCCATTTCAAAGCCCAGAAAACTCTGGCGGCTCATGTAGTAGGCATCAAAGAGAAGATCCGCATCCGCAATGAAAACAAGGGTGGCGGGCTTTTGTTTCTTTACCGCAGTTTCCGCCTTACCTTCGGAAAGTTTTTCTCCCTTGTCCCTGCCATCCGTTTTTTCTGCCTTATCCTCTCCGATGCTTTCGGCCTGAATACCCTCTTCTTCGGGGGGGCCGTCGGGAAAGGCCACGGGGAACTGGCCAGCAAATATCATGGCCAGAGGATAGCGCTTGCCTTCTGCTTCAAAGGAGCGCCGGACATTTTCCATGCCCATGCGAACTTCCGCAGGATCAAAGAGGGCTGCATTCTCCGAAGAGGAAACCAGAACTTCTGCCTTGAGGGGGCTGTTTTCCCCAAGGCTCACAGTACCTGCCATGGGCAGGAGCAGGGAATTCAGCGTGGCAGTAATGAGATGATCCCTATTAAGGGCAGAGGCATCCAGGCTCAGCCATGAAGGATTGTTTTCCACCTGATTGTTCTGGCCCATGAGCCTTGTTGCGGCGTGAAAATCCACCACAACCCGGTCGTCTTTTTCAATGCCCCATGCTTCAAAGAGGGGATCAAGGGGGGATTCCGTCGGGCCGTAGCCGGACATGGGATCACTTACTGCGGCAGGATCACTGAAAACCATCAGATTGCCGCCGCTACTTACATAAGCATCAATGGCATGGAGCATGGAGGGAGAAAGATAATCCGGCTGGAAAAGGATAAGAAGGTCCAGTTTTTCGGGCAGGTCTTCTTCGTCTCCATCAATTGTATGGAGGCGGACGGTTTTTTCCATTTCCTTGAGGAAAAACCACCTGCTGCCGCCGCCGCCCATGCCGGGCATGCCGGGTGCTCCGTAGATGTTCATGCCTGAAAGAATTCCCACCTGGGGTTTTTCTGCCCGGCTGATCTGGGTAAGGGTGCGGGTGATGTCATATTCAAGGCTGGCTTCTCTGGCAGGATCAATAAAAGCGATGGTTTGCTCCCTGTCTCCGGAGATTGCAACAAGTCCCAGATAAAGGTTATCGCCTCCTGGTGTTGGCAGGGGCTCGATGCCGTAGGTTCTGGCCCAGTCTTCTTCCTCTGAATCCGGCTTAGGGTGGATGATTTCCAGTCGGATTTTTCCTCCTGAGCTTTCCTCGTATTCTTTGAGAAGATCTGCTGCCCTGCGGCCAAAGGCCCTGAAATGAACCGGCATCTGCATGGGGTCATCGCTGAAATAGTATCTGATGCTTACCGGCTCCTCCAGTTTTTTAAGGATGGCTATGCTTCCCGGAGAAAGGGAGTGGATCTTGTCAGAGGTGGCATCCCAGCGGATGCGGATGTTTGAAAAAAGGATATTGAGCAAAAGGAGAGTGAGAAAAAGAAGACCCAGCATGGCAAGGCTTTTTTTAAGGCCTGCTCCGGGATGTTTTTTCGTTTTGTCTGTCATTGTATACTCCATGTAAATCCATCAGGAATGGATAGTCGCTTTTCAGTTGTTAAGATGAAAGATGCTCAGGAACGGCGGTTCATGAGAAGTATAGCGTTGGCCGTGAGCATGAAAACAATGACTGAGAGATAATATACGAGATCCCTGAGATCAAAAATCCCCATGGCAAAGGTGTTGAAGTGGGTGAGAAAACTTAAACCCGCTATGAAGGAGGCAAGGCTTTTGGGTACGCTGGCCCCCAGCATGTCCATGACCGGCGGATAACCGGCAAGAACGAAAAGGAGACAGAAAACAAGGGCCAGTACAAAGCTGATTACCTGACTGCGGGTGAGGGCGGATGTGAAAATGCCCACGCTGAGAAAGGCTCCGGCCATGAAGAAGCTGCCGAGATAGGCGCAGAAGATGGCAGAGAGATCCGGGGTTCCGAGATACTGAACCGTCAGTACCACAGGAAAGGTTAGAAAAAGGGCCAGTGCGATGAAGGCCCATGCGGCCAGAAATTTTCCCAAAATGATTGTTGTAAGGGAAAGGGGCAGGGTAAGGAGCAGCTCCAGGGTGCCCTGTCTTTGTTCATCGCTCCAGAGTCCCATGGAGACAGCGGGGATGAGAAAAAGAAAAATCCAGGGATGCCAGTCGAAAAAGGGTCTGAGATTAGCCTGTCCGGATTCAAAGAGTCCGCTTACCTGAAAGGTGAAAAAGGCCTGCAGGATGAGAAAAATAACCAGAAATACATAGGCTACGGGTGTGATGAAATAACTCTTGAGTTCCCGCTTGAACACAGCGCGTGTGGAGTGGAATGAAGAGGGTATCATTGAATGCTCCCTGTATATGTGTTGGGTGATTTCAGGCCGCTTTTTTTTGGGTGGTCAGCATACGGAAAACCGTATCCAGCCTTCCCTGCGAAATGAAAAGCTCACTGATGTCAGCTCCGGACCTGCGGCATATGCCTTCGATCTGTGAAGAAAAGTCCGGCTGATGCTGTCTGGGCTGGATGTGGAGCCTTACACTATCAGTATCTTTGGCCGGAGTTTCTTTTCTCACATCACCAATAGTTTGTAGTTTTTCCATCAGTCCGGCAGGGGGCTGGTTTTTCAGGGTGAGGCTGCAGGCTCCGTAGTCAGGGTCCTGACGCCTGAGGTTTTCCGGGCTGTCATCGGCCACAATACGTCCTTCTGCAATGATGATGGCTCTGGGACAGAGGGCTTCCACCTCATCTAGGATATGGGTGGAAATGAGAATGGCCTTGGCTTCTCCCATGGCCTGTATCATCTGCCGGACCTCATGCTTCTGGTTGGGATCGAGGCCGTCTGTGGGTTCATCCATAATCAGATAGGCGGGATCATGGAGAATGCTCTGGGCAAAACTGACACGCTGTCTGTATCCTTTGGAAAGGGTGTGGATGGGCTGGTGTACCACACTTGCAAGAAAACATCTGTCCATGGCGACATCGGCGGCCCTGTCCCGGTTTTTTCCGGAAAAGCCCCTCACTTCCGCACAGAAAAGCAGGAATTCCCGGACTGTCATTTCCGGATACACAGGTGCCGTTTCCGAGAGGTAGCCCAGCCTGGCTCTGGCCTCTATGGGTTGCCTGAGAATGTCAAAACCATCTATGACAGCGGTGCCTGAATCGGGTGGCAGATAACCTGTGATCATGCGCATGGTGGTGGACTTGCCTGCGCCGTTGGGTCCAAGAAAACCAAGTATTTCTCCCTTGTCAACGCTGAAGGAGATGGAATCCACTGCTTTTTTCCCACTGAACCCTTTGCTCAGTTCTGTAACTTCAATCATTAAACAGGTCTCCTGATCAGATGGGGTAGGTTTTGTAAAATAATGTAAATTTTTAGCCGTGTCATTCTTTGTATTCCGCAGAAACTAAGGTCATGCAGTCTGTCTGTCAATCAAAATGGATAAGGAGATTTTAAGCACTGACTTGCGCAAGAAGAAGGCTTCTGTTAGGTAGACAGTGGTTTTTGGGGCCGTATCCTGAACCCCTTGAGCTGCCCCGGCTTCCAGTATTTTTTATCCCGTGCCTGAGTTTTTTTGCCGCCTTTCCCTGACAGGACACAATTCTTTATCTTTAAAATATCAGACGGACATCTCTTTTCATCTGGAATGTCCGGAGTTGTTTTCGGCAAACGGAGTTTTTTAGTCCCGAAATCTTTGTTTTTGAGTATTAGAAAGAAAGGGCCTGATGGAAAAGAACAGGGCTGTAGAAGAAGAAGGTGTTATACGGCAGGTCTGGATGATGTTTGCATCCATAAAACTCTCCATTATTGTGCTGCTGCTGCTTGCTGCAACCTCGGTGGTGGGAACCCTCATTCCCCAGAGACCCGGTGCCCGACCAGAGGTCGGGGAAGGACTTTGGGCACAGATATCCTCATTTCTGTTTCTGCATGACATGTACAATTCATGGTGGTTCCAGCTGCTTCTTCTGCTGCTGGCAGTCAATCTGATTGTCTGTAGCCTTGAGCGTCTGCCCGCCGTGTGGCGATGGGTGCGGAAAACTCCCCGTCCTCCCCGTTTGGAAAGGGTCAGGAAGCTTGATAATGCGGCTGTTTTTGTTCTGAAGGAAGATCTGGACAAAGCAGAAAAAAAAGCCCTTGATGCACTGGGGGGCTGGGGAATCCGTACCGGTGTGGAAAGGGATGGCGATGCACGGCTGGTGCATGGTGAATTCGGACGCTGGACAAGGCTTGGGGTTTATGCTGTTCATCTGAGTGTGCTTCTTCTCCTTGTGGGTGGTCTTGTGGGTTCCCTTTTCGGGTTTTCCGGCTTTGTGAACATTCCCGAAGGTGATACAGCCCATGAAATAAGGCTCAGGGGCGGAGGAGGAACCAAGGATACCGGTTTTTCCATCCGCTGTGATTCTTTTTACGTGGGCTTCTATCCCGACGGAACGCCCAGAGAATATCGCTCCACCCTTACCCTTCTGGACAGGGATGGTAAGGAAATTCTTACGGAAGATATCCGTGTGAACCATCCCCTGACCTATCAGGGGGTTCGCATGTATCAGTCCAGTTACGGGACTGCTGCTGCCCGTTCCGTTTCCCTTAAACTGATCCCAGAAGATGGGGAACCCATTCTCATGACGGGTGAGGTTCGGGAGCCTTTTTCTGTGCCCTTTACGGAGGGGCATATTGTTCTCATGAATTTTATGGATAATTTCCAGTTAAGGGGTCACAGGCTGGGACCGACTTTTCTGGGATTCTATGAGTCCGCCGAAGGCAAAAGGGAAACCCTGGTGCTGCCCCGGAGACATCCGGGCTTTGACCGTATGCGTATGGGAGAACGGGGCTTTGCCATAGAAATAAATGATTATGAGCCTCTTTACTTTACAGGCCTTCAGGTAAGTAAAGATCCCGGTGTGGTTCTGGTTTATCTTGGCTTTACCCTTATGCTTCTGGGATGCTGGGTTGTCTTTTATCTTTCCCACAGAAGGATTTTTGTGCTTCTGGAAAGCAGGGAAGAAGGTGGTGTACAGTACACGGTTGGAGGAACTGCCAACCGGGGTCAGCATGCCCTGAAGCAGCGGCTTGTAAAAATTGAGGAAAACCTGAAAAAGATCTGAACCGTCAGAATTCTGTGGAAGCGGATTTTATTTCATAACAATAAGGAATAGCGATGAACAGTTCTCTTATTCTTTCCATTGTCACTTATGTGTACGGTGCAGCAGCCCTTTTGTATATATCGGCCTGGATTTTCCATAAGCCCGCCTGGGGTAAGGGGGCTACTGCTCTGCTGTGGGCGGGCTTGCTTGGTAATGTTGCAGGGTTCTGTCTGCGTTGGGCTGAAAGTTATCAGATGGGTATCGGGCGTATTCCCTTATCCAACCTCTATGAATCCCTTGTCTTCTTTTCCCTTACCATGGCTGCCCTTTATCTCTTTGTGGAGTGGAAGACGGGCCGGAGGGAAGTGGGGGCTTTTTTTGGGCCTCTTATTTTTCTTGCCATCGCCTATGCCTCCCTGTCTCCCAATATCAGTGATCAGATCCGTCCCCTGGTACCTGCCCTGAAGAGCAACTGGTTGACAATCCATGTTGTTACCTGTTTTCTTGGTTATGCGGGCTTTGCACTGGCCTTTGCCACCAGTATAATGTTTCTTATTCATCCGGGTGAGGACAGCAACAAGGGCTGGCGAAGTCGTCTTCCGGCTCCGGAGATACTGGATGATCTGACCTATCGCATGGTGGTGTTTGGTTTTCTTTTTCTTTCTCTGGGTATCATTACCGGCTCGGTCTGGGCCAACTCCGCCTGGGGCAGTTACTGGTCATGGGATCCCAAGGAAACCTGGTCTCTGATCACATGGATTATTTATGCTGTGCTGCTCCATGCGCGGCTTATGCGTTCCTGGACGGGTAAGAAAATTGCCTGGCTGTCTATCTTGGGTTTTGCTGCGGTGATGTTTACCTATTTTGGTGTTAACTTTCTTCCCGGACTGCACAGTTACGGCGGTTTCTGATAAGGGACTTCATGGATACCATAGAAATCAAGGGTGGTGTGCGCCTTAAAGGGGATGTTCCCATCAGCGGTGCGAAGAATGCAGCCCTTCCCATTCTGGCTTCGGCCCTTCTGGTGGAAGGAAGCTGCGGCTTTTCCCGTGTTCCCAGGCTTAAAGACATTGATTCCATCCTTCTTCTACTGGAAGATTTGGGTTGCAGGGTTACAAGGGAAGATGACAGGGTTCGGGTGGATGCTGCGGGTCTGAACCGTACCGAGGCTGCCTATGAGCTGGTAAGGAAGATGCGGGCTTCCATTCTGGTACTGGGTCCCCTTGTGGCCAGACTGGGTAAGGCCAGGGTTTCTCTTCCCGGAGGCTGTGCCATTGGCGCACGGCCCGTTGATCTGCACCTGAAAGGGCTTGAGGCCATGGGAGCCCGTATCCGTCTGGAGCATGGGTATGTGGAAGCCGAAGCCTCACGCCTGAAGGGGGCGGATATCTGTTTTGACGTGCCTACGGTGGGGGGTACGGAAAATCTCATGATGGCCGCAGCCCTTGCCGATGGGGAAACAATTCTCAGAAATGCGGCAAGGGAGCCGGAAATTGTTGCCCTGGCCGATGTGCTCAATGCCATGGGAGCTTCTGTGGAAGGGGCCGGGACATCGAAAATCGTCATTCAGGGAGTATCATCCCTGAAACCCGTAGATGTTGAAATTATCCCCGATCGCATAGAGGCGGGCACCTTTCTTGTGGCGGGAGCTTTGACCGGAGGAGATGTGAAGGCCTGTGGCTGTAATCCGGATCATTTGAGGGCCGTCATTGATAAGCTCCGGGCTACGGGCGCTGATGTGGAAACCGGATCGGACTGGGTAAGGGTGCGGAGAAACAGCCCTGTGAAAAGTGTGGACATCACAACCCAGCCCTATCCGGGTTTTCCTACGGATATGCAGGCCCAGTTCATGGTACTGCTCAGCATGGCCGAGGGAACCAGTGTTATTTCCGAAAATATTTTTGAAAACCGTTTTATCCATGTCAGTGAACTCCAGCGCATGGGTGCAGCCATCAGCCTGCATGCAGGCAATACGGCCAAAGTTCGGGGGGTGAAAGAGCTTTCCGGAGCACCGGTCATGGCTTCTGATCTGCGGGCCAGTGCCTCCCTCATCCTTGCAGGGCTTGTGGCTACGAATACAACGGTGGTGCACAGGGTTTATCATCTGGACAGGGGCTATGAGGCCATGGAAGAGAAGTTTTCCCGGCTGGGGGCCCGAATCCGCCGTATCCGTTAAAAATCTGTAAAAGATTAGGCATCGGCCTGTGAACCCATATGGCATAACATTCTGGCAAAGGCCTGCTATTCCCCTGTTGCTGGCCTTTGCCGCCGGGATTTTCTGGGCCAGATTCTGGCCCTTGCCCGCTGTATGGATGCTGCTTGCTGCCCTGACCGGTTTTGGTCTTCTGGTTCTGTATTTGTGTCTGTTTCTTTCCCGCTGCTCCCTTTCCCGCTCCTTCTTTTTTTCATGTTTTCTTCCCATCTTATGTTTTATTGCTGTAGGGCATCTGACCGGCCTGCAGGTTCATGGGCCGGAGAGGGAAGCCCTTCGTCTTGCTGCCTTTGCCATGGATGATACCGTGGAAGTTACAGGCCGTATCCATGGCCTGCCGAGGCCCCGGCATGGCAGAACACAGTCCCATCTTACCAGGGTTGAAATTCGCCGTGATTCCGGCGAGATGATATTCCTTGAAGGAAGGCTGATGTTCACCCTTGTGGGTGAAGGAGAAATGCCCCTTCCCGGTAGTCTTGTTCATTTTAAAGGTAAAATAAGGCCCTTTGACAATTTTGAAAATCCCGGTGGTTTTAATTACCGGAGATTTCAGCATGGCCGGGGTATTATGGGCCGGATCTGGTCCAGAGACAGGGATTTGGAGATTCTGGATACTGAGCCTGTAAATATTGTCCCAAGGGTGGATCGCTTCCGTTTATTTCTGGGAGAAAAGATCCGGTCTTGCGTTCAGGATGTGGATGCAGGAGCGGTTCTTTCGGCCATGCTCATTGGCGACAGGGGCCATGTAACACCTGCCCTGCGGGAAGCCTATACAAAAAGCGGCATTGCCCATCTCATGGCCATATCCGGCCTGCATGTGGGCTTGCTCGCAGGAGCTGTCTTCTGGCTTACGGAACGCCTCTTACGGTGGTTCCGTTTTTTTACGGAGCGGGGACTTACCCGGAGGGTGGCAGCCCTTCCTGCCCTTGTTATTGCCCTGTCCTATGCCATGATTTCCGGTGGTGCCCCTTCGGCCTTAAGGGCTGTGGTCATGGTGGCCTGCGGCCTCTGGGTTCTGGTGATGCATCGCAGCACCGATGTATGGAGTCTTCTGGTACTGGCGGCGGGTCTTCTTCTGGCTGCGGACCCTGAACGCCTTGTGAATGTGGGTTTTCTCCTCAGTGTCACCGCCGTTGCCGGTCTGATTCTTGGTTTTCAGCGTTATCCCCAATCCTTTGCCGGTGCAAAGGGTTTTCGGGTGAAGGCCTTTTTGTGGCTGAAGGGACTTTTTAAAACCTCTTTTTTTGCAGCCCTTTTTACGGCGCCCATCTGTCTTTACGTGTTCCGGGAAGTTTCTTTGATTGGTATTGCCGTTAACCTTGTGATGGTGCCTCTCATGGGAATGCTGACCCTTCCCCTTGCCATGTCAGGCCTTTTTCTCTCCCTTTTTTTCCGGACAGGGGAGGTTATTTTGCAAATGGCAGGTGTGTTGACATCATGGGGAAACGGACTTGCAGAATTTACGGGCAGCCTGCCCTTTGCCGTATTGCAGCCCGGTGCCCTGACTCTTCTGGAAGTTTTTATTTTTTTTGGTTTTATTCTTCTCTGGCTGGGTTTTGACAGTAAAAAAGGGTGGCACAGGTCAAGGGTAATTCTGGCCCTTTTTCTGGTACTGCTTCTGACGGGTGATATACTGCGCTGGACTTTCTCCCGTATGGGGCCGGGCAGTCCTGTTGTTACCATGCTGGATGTGGGGCAGGGTTCGGCAGCAGGCATACGCTTGCCCGGCGGTGCGGTTATGCTGGTGGACGGAGGTGGTTTTCCCTGGCCTGACTCCATGGACACGGGGCGCATTATTCTTTCCCCATGGCTGGATTTTCAGAAGATCCGCACCATTGATGTGCTGGTGGCATCCCACCCCCATGCGGATCATATCAAAGGGTTTTTCCATCTGGCGGAGCGATATAGGGTAAAGGAGCTTTGGATAGCCGAAGCTGCTCTGGAAGAAAGCATGGGGCAGGAACTTGTGGCGGCCTTCAGAGAGCGTGGTACCCTTATCCGGCACCCTTCCATGGAAAAAGATCCCATAGAGATTAAGGGAACGATGTTTGAGTTTTTTGGTCCCGGAGAATTGCGTTTTTCAAAAGTTAATGATGAGTCTCTTGTTTTCCGTATGCAGACTCCCCATGGAAGCATGCTGTTTACGGGAGATGCGGAAAGAATGGCTGAAAATCATTATGCAAAAACCCATGGGAATGCTCTGGCATCGGATGTGTTGCTTGTGGGGCATCATGGCAGCCGGACATCCACGCAGGCTTCTTTTCTGCAAGTGGTGAATCCTTCCCTTGCCCTTATTTCCTGCGGGATAAGAAACCGTTATCGTTATCCTTCAGTTGAAGTTCTCCGCAGGCTGGAAGCTTCCGGTATAAAGGTGTTTCGGACTGATACGGGAGGGGCTGTCACCCTTGATTTTAGAGAAGAGGGCATTGGCGCAGGGCATACCCCCATCGGGCGCTGGGACAGGTTGTGGTAACAGGTAATTTTTATTTGAAGGGAAGTTTCGTGCTTTTTACCCGTGACATACTGGAAGCCATTTATGATCGCTATACCCACAGAGCCTTTGTGCATCCAGATCCTTTGGAAACTATCTACGCCTTTGAAAATCCCCAGGACATTGAAGTGGCGGCTCTCATGGCTGCAGCCCTGGCCTATGGCCGGGTGGAGCAGATTCTGAAATCCCTGGAGGTTTTTTTTACCCTTGCAGGACCCCATCCTGCGGCATGGCTGATGGAGATGGACAGGTGCAGTCTGGAAAAAGCATTTCGGAATTTCAGGCATCGTTTTGCCGGTGGCTCTCATATGGTGGGTTTTCTCTGTGGGGTTCAGGCTGTGCTGCAAGGTCATGGAAGTCTGAGGGCCGTTTTTGCCCTGAAAGACAGGGGGGGGGATATTGAAGAAGGTCTGCAGGGCTTTGTGGATGAAATTTTAAAACATGCGCCTCTGAATCCGAGGCATCTTTTGCCTCGGCCTGAAAAGGGAAGTGCCTGTAAACGGCTTCATCTTTTTTTACGCTGGATGGTAAGAAAGGATGCTGTGGATACGGGATTGTGGGAGGATGTGGGGAGCAAGAGACTGCTTGTGCCTCTGGATGTACATATGCACAGAATGGCCCTGCTTGCAAAAATGACGGACCGGACATCAGGGGATATAAGAACCACAAGGGAAATTACCCGGGCTTTTGCCCGTTTTACGCCTGAAGATCCGGTCCGCTACGACTTTGCCCTGACCCGTGCGGGTATCCTTGAAAAAAAGGATCCCGCAGCGTTTCTGGCGGAGTTTATACCATGATATCCACTTGCTGACCCTGCTGAATTGAATTGCTGGCCATCTGGGTGAATTCACGGATCACACTTTCCGGCTGCTGGTAAAGATTCTGTGCCCTTTCCGCAGCAGAAGGTGTTGTTGGCGCTTCTGCAGGCTGAGGAGCTGTAGCCTGAAGGGTTTCAGCAACCGGTGCTGAGGTTGCAAGGGCATCAGGTCCGTATCCGGAAGCCATGGCCGTTTGCGCAGCTTCGGAAGGTTGGAATATGGCTGCATCCTGCAGCGGTCGGGGCTGGACCTGTTCCAGCTCCTGACTTTGAGGGGGCCTTTGGGCCACCTGATGGATTTGAGATACGTTATAAGGGTTGTTTGTACCTGAAATGGGCTGAATCATGATAACCTCCTTTGCAGCCATGGGGGTGAAACCCGCCATACTACTGAACTTTGTTTTATAATAAGGCATAAAGTCTTGAATGGGAAGGAAAAAAAATAAAAAATTCTGCCTTTGTTTTTCAGGCTGTTTTTTTGTTAAGCTTTGGCGTATTAGGCTTTTAAAGGTGAAATGGCGCAGTGGCAGTCTTGAAGCCTCACAATGTAAAACTTTTTTATCCTGATTCCGGGAAAGGAAATCGAGGCCATTATTTCATGAATGATATTATTGTGGTGGATATGCCTTCCAGATGGCCTGTCTCCATCTCTGGCGCAGAAGTTGTGGGATCCCGTGAGTACCTTATGGATGGCCGTTTTCTTACCATGAAACGGGCACGGGTATTCAATCTCTGCCGTTCTTACCGGTACCAGTCCACGGGTTATTATGTTTCCCTGCTGGCTGCGGCCAGAGGCCATAAGGCTTTCCCCACCATTGCTTCGGTGCAGGATATCAAATCCATGCCCGTGGTGCGCCTTGTAACGGAAGATCTGGACCGGATGATCCAGAAGAGTCTCGCCAGTCTGCAAAGGGAAGAATTTGAGCTGAGTATTTATTTTGGCAGGAATCTGAATCCCCTTTATGACAGGCTTGCCATGGAAATTTTCAACCTTTTTCAATGTCCTCTTCTGAGGGTGAATTTCATGAAAAAGGATGGTCGGTGGCAGATCCGCACCATGCGCATGATCGGAGTCAGTGAAATTCCTGATATTCATTTCAAGGATCTTGTGGATTTTGCGGAAGCTTATCTTGCGGGCCGGGGATTAAAAACCAGAAGGCCTGAAAAGAAAGGATATGATCTTGCCATCCTGACGGACCCGGCAGAAAAAATGCCTCCATCAAACCCTGCAACCCTGAAACGTTTCATCCGGGCCGGGCAGAGGGTTGGCCTTAATGTCAGTCTTATTACCCGCAATGATTATCATCGCATCGGATTTTTTGACGCCCTTTTCATACGGGAAACCACAGCGGTGAATCACCACACCTTCCGTTTTGCCCAGAGGGCGGAAGCCGAAGGCCTTGTGGTTATGGACGACCCCCTTTCCATTATTAAATGTACCAACAAGGTGTACCTTGCGGAGCTTCTGACCCATCATGGTATTGCCACACCCGAAACCAGCATTCTTTCACGCCAGACCTTGAGGGATGCGGCACTTAGCGGATCCTGGCCCCGTATACTCAAACAGCCGGACAGCGCCTTTTCCCAAGGTGTTATCAAGGTGGATGATAAAGAGTCTTTTATCCGGGAGGCGGAGCGTTTCCTGGAAGGTTCTGACCTGATTATCTCTCAGGCTTTCACCCCCACGGAATATGACTGGCGCATTGGTGTGTTGGCGGGTGAGCCTTTATTTGCCTGTAAGTATTTCATGGCCCGAAGCCACTGGCAGATTGTGAACTGGAAGAAGACCGGCAACAGCCGCATGGGAGATGCTTCAACTCTGGCCCTGGAAGCTGTGCCGGATATTGTCTTGAAAACAGCTCTGAAAGCTGCAAGATTAGTGGGAAACGGTCTTTATGGAATTGATCTGAAACTGATCGGAAAAAAAGCCTATGTCATCGAGGTCAATGACAACCCCAATATTGATGCTGGCATAGAGGATGCCGTTTTAAAGGAAGCGCTTTATGACCGCATCATGGGGTATTTTTATGATGCCGTGGTACGTAAAAAAGGGGTGCGGTGACCCTGGACATGGATGCAAAAGAGAGTTTGTGGAAATAAAATACACCGACAATATGCTTCAGTATGAACCCATTGGTGAAGGGGTATACGGGTCTCGGGCTTTTTCTGTCCAAACGTCTTGTTCTGGCCCACGGTGGTCATATCTATGCTGAAAATTGTGATAAGGGGGGGGCTGTTTTTGGCTTTTGCCTGCCCATGGAGGAATGATGAGAAAAATCAGGTGCATTGTTGTGGATGATGAGTCGCATATTCGTGTTTTTATGCGTGCCGTATTGCAAAGGGTTGGTCTTGATGTGGTGGGTGAGGCTGCCAACGGGGATGAAGGACTTTCCCTTGTGGAAAAGGAGAAGCCGGATCTTGTTCTGATGGACATCAATATGCCCATAAAAACAGGGGATGAGGTTATAGGACTTATGAAAGGGAAATCTCCCCGCTCAAAAATTATCATGCTCACTTCCGTTGCAGATGCGGAGACCATTACCCGCTGCATAGAAGCGGGAGCTGATGATTATATCCGTAAAGATACTCCCTATCAGGAGATGACAGTACTTATCAAAGAGATCACAGGGGATATGGAGGTGGAGCCATGAAGGAAAAATATCGTCTTTCCGAGCTGATGGATGAAATCCGTAAGGATGAGGATGTGAAGAAACAGGATATGAACAGAAAGCTCTCCCAGGATCAGATCAGGAAAATGCTTAAGGAAATGAAGAAAAAATAATGAAAAGCCGCAGCCGGATTTCACATATACCATGAATGCCGGAAACCCTTTAAAATATAAAAGGATTTTGCCATGAACAATCCTGCCTTTGTCAAAAAAGTGGTGGAATTCGGTTTCCTCACGGAAGACGACGCACAGAATCTCAGGGAAAAATTTCAGGGGAATGATCTGGAGATTCTGAGTTTTCTTCACAAGGGAGGGGTGTCTTCCAAGGGGTTTCTTGGAAAGCTCTGGGGGGATGCCATTGGCTATGCCTATGTGGATCTGGTAAAAAGTATTTTTCAGCCCGATGCCATTGCCATGATCAAAAGGGATCTGGCCATACAGAAGAAAATTATTCCCCTGTATCGTCTGGGCTCTGCCCTCACCGTTGCGACAGCTGAACCTCAGGATCTCGGGCTTCTGGAGATGGTGTCCAAGGTGGCGGGTCTTCCCATCAGTCCTGTATTTGCCTTTCTTGAGGACATTGAGGATGCCATCCAGATACAGTATCAGTCCAAAGAAAGCGTAGAAGAGTTCATCAATAAAATTTCTGAGAACTCGCTTTTTAAAGGTACAAGCAAAATTACCGACGAGCAGCTTAAAAAAATAGCCGGTGACAAGGCCGTTGTGGATTTTACCAACGGTGTGATTCTCTTAGGAATCAAGGAAAGGGCGACGGATATACATATTGATCCTGCGGAAGAGCTGGTGCGGATACGTTTCCGCATAGATGGCCTGCTGCAGACCCGCCTTAAAATGGATCTTTCCCTGCTGGCTCCTGTATTGTCCCGGCTGAAGGTCATGGCAGGTCTCGACATTACGGAAAGAAGAAGACCCCAGGACGGGCGCATTTCCCTGAAACTGAAAAACCGCTCCATAGACATTCGCTTTTCATCTGCCCCTGCCATAGCAGGAGAAAAAGTTGTCATGAGACTTCTCGGGCAGCTGGCTGTCCGGGAGATTCCAAGCATTGAAGATCTGGACTTTTCCAATAGAACCTTTCGCCATATTGAGGCGGTTACCAGTTCTCCTAACGGGGTCTTTCTTGTTACAGGTCCTACGGGTTCCGGTAAAACCACCACCCTTTTTTCTGTTCTTAAACGCTTGAACACCGATGAAATAAACATCATGACGGTGGAAGATCCCGTAGAATACCGGCTTGAAGGTGTTAATCAGGTGCAGGCCAATTCGGCCATAGGGCTGGATTTTGCCGCTGTGCTCCGTTCCTTTCTGCGTCAGGACCCCGATGTCATGCTGGTGGGTGAGATCAGGGATCTGGAAACCGCAAGGATTGCCTGTCAGGCGGCCCTCACCGGGCATATGGTGCTTTCCACCCTGCACAGTAATACTGCCCTTCAGGCCACTACCCGGCTGATGGATATCGGTGTGCCCTCCTACATAGTATCTCCTTCCCTTCTGGGTGTTATGTCCCAGCGCCTTGTCCGGAGGATCTGTGAGGGCTGCAAAGAATCCTACACCCTGTCCGATGCGGAAGCGGACCGGTATTTCATCCGTGAGGAGGGAGAGAAGGTTGTTTTCTATAAGGGAAAGGGTTGTGTGAGGTGTAATTTCACAGGTTATCTTGGCAGGCTGGCCCTGCATGAAGTTTTTCTCATTACCAATGACATCAGGGATCTTGTATCCAGAAATGCCTCCCTTGTGGAAATAGAGGCCACAGCTAAAAATGAGGGCTTCAGGGGTATTTACCATGACGGGCTGAAAAAGGTGTTGCGGGGGATGACCACCATCGATGAAGTGAACCGGGTCATTGACAAGGCCGTTGTTCTGGACTGATCTTTTTGCAGGGAGCTGACTTTTTTGGAATGGAATTTTGTTGTTGATAACACCTTTCTTGCAAAAGCCATTACAAGCTTTGTGGTGATTGGTGCCATTCTGCTTCTGCGCCATGGGGCGGTGCGTAGCATTCTGGGCCAGGAAAATCTGGACAGTACCGTTCGGAGACGCTGGGTGGTTACGGTCCGGAATGCAGCCATTTTCTTTGTCATTTTTCTGATTGTGGTGATATGGATCGAGCAGCTTCAGTCCATAGGCGCAGGCCTTGTGCTTGTGGCTGCGGCTGTGGTGGTTGCCACTAAGGAGTTTCTTCTTAATATTATCGGATATTTTTACAGGACTGCCTGCCATGCTTTTACCATTGGCGACCGCATCGAAGTCAATGGTATCCATGGGGATGTACTGGATCAGAATCTTATGGGAATTCGTCTCATGGAGGTGGGGTCCGGCATCCGTACCCATCAGTATACGGGTGTCAGTGTTTTTATTCCCAATGCGGTTTTTCTTTCCGCAGCCGTGCGCAATGAAACCCATGGGGGTGAGGAGTATGTTTTTCATATCATTACCATAACGGTAAAAGCGGGTGAAAACTGGATGCATGCGGAAGCACTGCTGCTGGAGGCGGCCAATTCGGTCTGCACTCCTTACCTTGAAAAGGCCAGGGTTCGCATGCATAACATTTCAAGGCGACATGCCCTGGATGCCCCTGCTGTGGAACCCCGTATCAACCTGCAGATGCCGGACCATGAAAAAATTGCTTTTCAGCTCAGGGTGCCTGTGCCAGCCCGCAGAAGGGGTAGGGTAGAAGCGGATATTCTGAGAATTTTTCTGACTTCCATGTACGGACCGGATGAGGCCGGGGAAACGCACGGGCTTTCGGGTATGGTGCCGGTGGTTTTTGGAAAAGGGGAAAGCTGAAGCAATAAGAATCATTTTATACTGGCAGGTGCTGAATTTTATCAGAAAAGTAAAATCCGGACCGGAGTTTGTTTTTTTAGAAGGCCGGATTCTTAAGTAAGGGATAATTAAATGAATTATATCTGTGTCCATTCGGGCTTACTGGTGGTTTTGAAAAAATGAAAACCTTTGAATATCAGAACGTGCTTTGTCCTGCCGATGAAAAGATCCGCTGGCGTTTTTTAGGAAAAGAATCTGTCCGGTCCTTATCCTTTGGAACGAGGAACTTCCTTGAGGTAAAACCAGAAGGCTTGGCCATGCTTGCAGAGGAGGCTTTCAGGGATGCCTCTTTTTTTCTCTCTACCGGACATCTGGAACAGCTTGCGCTTATCTTAAGTGATCCTGAAGCCTCGGCCAATGATCGCTTTGTAGCCATGGAGCTTTTGAAAAATGCGGCCATCAGTGCTGGTGGTGTTTTTCCCATGTGTCAGGATACGGGTACGGCTCAAATCATGGCAAAAAAGGGCGAAGGCGTGCTTACGGGTACGGATGATTCCTTCTGGATTTCCAAGGGAGTATTTGAGGCATATACAGGCGAAAATCTCCGATATTCTCAACTGGCGCCTTTGTCCATGTATGGGGAAGTGAATACCGAGAACAACCTGCCAGCCCAGATTGATATTTCCTCTGTGCCCGGAGACCATTACGACTTTCTTTTTGTGGCTAAAGGCGGTGGTTCTGCCAATAAAACCTTTCTTTATAATAAAACGGCACAGATTCTTGCCCCTGAGGAGCTGCTTCCTTTTCTCAGCAAAAGCTTAGGCGAGATCGGTACATCCGCCTGTCCGCCCTATCATCTGGCTGTGGTGGTGGGGGGAATGAGTGCCGAATACACCCTGAAAACCCTGAAACTGGCCTCGACCGGATATCTGGATTCCCTGCCGGACAGGGGAAACATGAACGGACAGGGATTCAGGGACAGAAGCCTTGAGGCTGAAATCCTTGAAATGAGCCGTAGTCTTGGGCTGGGTGCCCAGTTTGGTGGAAAATATTTCTGCCATGATGTAAGGGTTATCCGTCTTCCCCGACATGGTGCTTCCTGTTTTATAGGAGTGGGTGTGAGCTGTTCGGCCCACAGGAATATCCGGGGCAGGATATGCGGGGATGGTATTTTTCTGGAGGAGCTGGACAGGGATCCTGCCCGTTTTTTTCCGGAGCCTGCGTTTGAACCTGAAGAGGCCGTATCCATTGACTTAAACCAGTCCATGGATGCCATACGTACTTCCCTTTCAAAGCTGAAGGTTGCCACCCGTGTTATGCTGAATGGCCCTTTGGTGGTGGCAAGGGACATTGCCCATGTAAGGCTGAAGGCCATGCTGGAAAGGGGAGAAGATCTTCCCGCTTATTTCAGGGATCACATGGTATATTATGCTGGCCCTGCCAAAACACCTGCTGGTCATGCTTCCGGCTCCTTCGGGCCAACCACTGCGGGTCGCATGGATCCCTATGTGCCATGTTTTCAGGAGAAAGGTGCCTCCCTTGTGATGCTGGCCAAGGGCAACCGCTCATCTCAGGTCCGGGAATCCTGCAAAAAACATGGAGGTTTTTATCTGGGTTCCATTGGCGGTCCTGCGGCTCGTCTTGGAAGGGACTGTATTACAAAGGTGGATATGATTGATTTTAAAGATCTGGGTATGGAAGCAGTGTACCGCATTGAGGTGAGGGATTTCCCCGCCTTTGTGATAGTGGATGATAAAGGCAATGATTTTTATGAGTCCTTTCTGGTACAGAACGGATAAATTGTTTCAGTGGCGGGTATAAAAGAAATAATGGGGACGGATATATGGGCTGGATAGGAAAACTGGTGGGAGGTACTCTGGGATTTGCCATAGGCGGCCCCCTGGGGGCCATTCTCGGGGCGGCCTTTGGCCACGGTTTTGATAAAAGGGATGATGCCTACCTTGCCGGAAGGGGAGGGCGTCCGGGGTATGGTTACAGGCGCATAGAAGCCAGTGATGACACCCGGCACATGACCTTTTTTGTGGCGGCTTTTTCCATGCTGGCCAAGCTGACCAAGGCCGATGGCAGGGTTTCCGAAGTGGAAATCCGTACCATAGAAGAGATCATGGAAAGGGATCTGCGTCTGAATGCGGATTCCAGAAAAATTGCCATACAGATTTTTCGAACAGCGGTGCAGTCTCCTGAAAGTTTTGAGTCCTTTGCCACACAGTTTGCCGATGCCTTCAGGCACCAGCGGCAGATTCTGGAGCTGATGGCGGATATTCTCATGCGGGTGGCGGTGAGTGACGGAAAGCTCTCTTCCGAGGAAGAGAGAATGATACGCAGTGCCGTGCAGATATTCAGACTGCCCGCATCTTTTTATGAACAGCTCCGTTCCCGGTACATGAAAACGGGTAAGGGTGCCTATGATGTTCTGGATATTGATCCTTCGGCCACGGATGAAGAGGTGAAAAAGCAGTATCGCAGGCTGGTGCGGGAATACCATCCCGATGCCATAGCATCCAAGGGACTTCCCGAAGAATTTACGGAACTTGCCGAAGAAAAGTTCATGGCCATCCATGAAGCCTATGAAACCATAAAAAAAAGCCGGGGTATGTCCTGAAAACGGGCTTGCTTTAGCTGAATACAGTGTCGTTCGCATGTGTATTTATTCATTTATCAAGGAGAAAACACTATGCAGAATATTCTATTGAAATGCTTTATCAGCCTTGCAGCACTTACCCTGATGGCTTCATCTCTTTATGGTCAGTCTGAGTTTGTGCGTGGCTCCAGGGTTATTTTTCAGGATAACCTTAAACACGAAAAGGCAGGAGAGTTCCCCTCACATTGGCGACTGCTCAGGGGGAGTGCTGAAGTGGCCGGACACGAAGGGGAAAATGTCCTTTCGTTTCTGGTGACCCGGACGGAAGTCGCTCCGCTGATGCGGGAAAAAAGCTATCTGCCCCAGGCCTTTACCATTGAATTCGATTATCTGATGAACGATCTCAGGCAACATGCCTACGAAGTCACCTTCTTCAATGAAAGTGGACGAAGATCCGGCTCACTGCGTATTACAGGGGAGCGATTCATACTGAATTCATCCCGAGGCGGCGCCGTCTCAGAAGGAAGCACTTCTGAAACCAGAACTGAATTTATGCCGGGATGGAGACGACTGTCTCTCTCGTTCAATCAGCATGAACTGCGAGCCTTCAGCAACGGTGTTCGTATTTTGAACGTGCCCCGTTTCGAGGAGGAACTGCGCAGTTTTCAGATCCAAGGAGGACGACCCAATAATGCCAGACCCAATTCGGATGCCTTCATCAGAAACATAGTCGTGGCCGAAGGTGGCATGCCACTTTATGAGCAAGTCATGTCGGAAGGGAGTTTTTCAACCACGGAAATCCAGTTCGATGTGAACAGGGCCGACATCAGGCCGGAATCAGCCGGGATCATTGACCAGATATTTCAGCTTATGCGGGATCATAAGGATCTCCGCTTTTCGGTGGAAGGTCATACGGACTCCGATGGAGACCTTGAGCTTAACCAGCGTCTTTCCCAGCAGCGAGCCGAAAGTGTCGTCCGTGCATTGACCGGGATGGGGATCAGCCCGGATCGCCTGACGGCAAAAGGGTGGGGTGCTTCCAAACCTGTTGCCGACAATGCCACCGAGGAAGGAAAAGCCAAGAACAGGCGGGTTGAGTTTGTTCGCTTATAGACGACTTTAAGATTTTTGAAGTCAGTCATGGCTTTGCTTGTTTTGGGGTCGTTCTTTTCCATCGAACCTGATTCATTGGAAACTCTATTCGGTGATGTATGGTTTTTTGGTTAACAGGCAAAAAAGCATGTTATCCGTATTGATTTTTATGCTCTTGTGCTTGTTCAATGGTCATATTTTATAAAAATATTGGGATTATACGGATCAGTACAATAACTTGTTGGGCAACAAAGCATTGAATGTTGCTAGCCGTGAGCTTCAATCGGGGTAGACTGGGAAATGGGAAATACACGTGTGAGAATGCTTGGAAGATCGAAGTGCGGCTGGCTGTTCTCGATTTGCTATTTTGCAGTGGCCAGCATTTTGTTCTACCAAGCGTTCACATGTTCAGGCTGGGTCTGCGACCTTATAGCGCTGCCTGCGGCGTTTCCCCTCGGGTTCCCAATTGCATGGCTAACAGACTGGATCAATTCATGGTTTCTGTTTCCCGGACATACTCCAAGTCTCCACTTACGTAATTGGTATTTTATCGTGCCGACTTTAGCCGCCAATTCTGTTCTCTATTATTGGCTAGGGAAGTTTATTGGTGTAGTCACTCAAAGACTACTTTCTGGCAGTACGGACATCCATTGAGGATAAACAATGGAAGCCCAACAAATCGCTTCAGCGGACGCGCGATGAGCGCGCGCCGCTGAGCTATACCGTTATGCAGGGCAAGGAGTTTGAAACTCTGTCCGATACCCAGAAAGAACAGATAATAACCAAGCTTCATAACCGCTGGAGCGATCCAGATTGTGAAATAGTCAAACGCATGAACAGTTTTCCGAAAAATCGCCTGAAATATTAAAGCCGATCCTGGAGGGATGATACATGGAACAGAATTCAGAAATTATCATTTATACGGCTTCAGACGGTACAACAAAACTCCAGGTGCAATTGGAAAATGAAACAGTCTGGCTGACACAGGACCAAATGGCAATGCTTTTCGGGAAAGCAAAGTCAACAATTAATGAACATATTAAAAACATTTATGCCGAAGGAGAGCTTGCAGAAAACCAGACCCTGAAGAAATTCGGAATTTCCGAATTTCAGCAGAAAACTCCGAATCATTATAATCTCGATATCATAATTTCAGTTGGTTACAGGGTAAAATCAATACAGGGGACAAAGTTTCGGCAGTGGGCGACAAAGCGGATTCATGAATACATTGTAAAAGGCTTTACAATGGATGATGACCGGTTGAAACAGGAAGGCGCAAGGTCAAGATATTTTGAAGAACTTCTCCAAAGAATTCGGGATATCAGAAGCAGTGAAAGAAATTTTTACCAGAAAGTAACTGATATCTATGCAACCAGCATTGATTACAAAAATGATGCTACTCTGACCAAGGAATTTTTTGCAACCGTTCAAAATAAAATGCACTATGCCGTCCACGGCCAGACAGCAGCAGAAATGATAAGCCAAAGAGTTAACGCAGAAAAACCATTTCTAGGGCTGACCAATTTTCACGGCAAATATATAACCACAAGAGATATTTCAATCGCAAAAAATTATCTGTCAGAAGATGAACTCAAACAGCTCAATCTCATCGTCTCCATGTATCTTGATTTTGCTGAACTCCAGGCAACAAACGGCAGATTAATGAAAATGAACGACTGGATTCAAAAACTTGATGATTTTCTGCGAATCAGCGAGAAAGAACTTTTAACCAATGCCGGAAAAGTCAGCCATAAAAAAGCGGTCGAAAAAGCAAAAATTGAATATGAAAAATATAGAAAAGAAGAAGATAAAAAATATATCTCTGATTTTGACCGTGAGATGAAAAAATTATTAAAAGATAAGAAAAAAACATAACAAAAAAATCCAGCGGACGCAAAAATCCGCGCCGCTGAGCTTATTGTGAACGCAGCTGCTTTTAGATGGGCGGTTCATCTCAGAAATCACAACGGAATGTGATGAGCTGGTGGCCATTTTGACCAGCATCGCCAAGCGCTTGAAGGAGAAACCGAATGGCTGACAAAAAATCACCCTTCACCCCTCAGACTTCAAACTTCTATCGAGACCTTGTGATTGAGGTAAAAGAGCGCATCCGCTCCGCTCAGTAGCAAGGCCTTAAGGCGGTCAACAAGGAGCTGGTCGGTCTGTACTGGGACATAGGCCGGATGATCGTGGAGCGGCAGGATGTCGAAGGCTGGGGCAAGGGGGTGGTGGAACGGTTGTCTGCTGACCTGCGGCAGGAATCCCCTGGTGTGAAAGGTTTTTCGGTTCAGAACCTATGGTACATGCGACAGTTCTATTCGGAGTATCAGGACAGTGAAAGACTCCAACCACTGGTTGGAGAAATTGCATTTGCACAAAAGGACAATACGTGAAATTTTTACATACTTCAGACTGGCACCTTGGCCGCACCCTTTATAATCAGCAGCGATATGAAGAGTTTGAGGCTTTTCTTTTGTGGCTTGGCAATCTCATTCGCGCAGAAGCCGTGGATATACTCCTTGTCAGTGGTGATGTGTTTGATACCAGAACCCCCAGCCACCGGGCACAGACCCTGTACTACCGCTTTCTCTGCCAGATGGCAGAAGGAGCCTGCCGCCATGTGGTGGTGACGGGTGGTAACCATGATTCTCCTTCGTTTCTGAATGCTCCCCGTGAGATTCTCCGTAGCCTGAAGGTCCATGTGCTGGGTGAGATAACGGGCGACCCTGAGGATGAAATTCTTATCCTTAATACGGAAAAAAAGGATGATGAGAACGGGAAAAAAGCTTCTCCGGATACGGCCATTCTCTGTGCGGTTCCCTTTCTTAAAGACAGGGATGTGAGGGTTTCCGAAGCCGGAGAAAGTGCCGATGATAAACAGGCAAGCCTGATTGAAGGCATCCGGAAACACTATGCTGACGTTTCTGCCATGGCTGAAAAAAAGCGCAGCTTACTTTCAGCAGAGACGAATAGGCCTGAAACTGATTTTCCCATTATTGTGATGGGTCATCTTTTTGCAGCCGGAGGAAAGAGCGTTGAAGGGGATGGCGTGCGGGATCTTTATGTGGGAAGCCTTGCCCATGTATCCGCAGACATTTTCCCGGAATCTGCGGATTATGTGGCTCTGGGGCATCTGCATTCGGCGCAGAAGGTGGGAGGATCGGATTTTGTGCGCTACAGCGGCTCGCCTCTGGCCATGGGTTTTGGGGAAACCCGCAGGGAAAAAAGTGTAAGCCTTGTCACCTTTGGAGATTCTGGCCCCGCCCTGTCTTTGATTCCTGTGCCTGTTTTTCAGAAGCTTGAAAGAATTCAGGGTAACTGGGATGAAATTTCAGGCCGCATTGCAGAACTCTCCCTTGATGCTTCCGATGCCTGGCTTGAGATTTTATATACGGGTAAAGATGTCATGGGAGATCTCAGACAGGCTCTGGATGAAGCGGTGAAGGGTTCTGCCATGACCATTTTATGTGTGAAAAACAGGCAGATTGCAGATCGTATTCTGGAGAAGGGAGAGGTGGATGAAACCCTTTTTGATCTCAATGTGAAGGAGGTTTTTGACCGCTGCCTTGAGGCCCATGGGATTCCTGAGGATCAGCGGGTGGACCTGCAGCAGAGTTTTGCAGAGATTGTTTTTGATCTGACGGAAGAGGGGAGAACCGTATAATGAAAATTCTTTCGGTTTCCTTTGAAAATCTCAATTCCCTGACGGGCCGCTGGTCCATAGATTTTAGCCATCCATCCTTTGTGGCAGACGGTATTTTTGCCATTACCGGCCCGACAGGTGCCGGGAAAAGTACCATTCTGGATGCCATCTGTCTGGCCCTTTACGGCTGTACTCCCCGCCTTGAAAAAGTGAATAAAAGCACCAATGAGATCATGAGCCGTCAGACCGGCACCTGTTCTGCCGAAGTTCGTTTTGAAACCGGAGCAGGGACTTTTCGCTGTCACTGGAGTCAGCACCGTGCCCGCAGAAAGTATGAAGGAGCACTTCAGAATGCAAGGCATGAGTTTGTGAATGAAAATCAGCCCGATTCTGTGATTACGGGTCTGAGTGAGGTTCCTCTCCGGGTGGAAGAGGTCTCGGGCATGGACTTTAAACGTTTTACCCGATCCATGATGTTGGCTCAGGGTGCCTTTGCCGCCTTTCTGGAAGCCGACTCCGATGATCGTTCCAGAATTCTGGAGCAGATTACTGGAACCGGGATTTACGGTGAGATTTCCATGCGTGTGCATGAGCGTCTGTCTCTGGAGAAAAAAAAGCTTGAAGAACTTTCCGCCGGTTTAAAAAATCTGGTGCTGATGAGCCGGGAAGAAGAGCAGGAACAAGAGGAAAAGCTGAAAGAAAACTTTCTTTTGGAAAAGGATCTGAAAGGGGCATTCAGGCTTAAAACAGAAGCTTTTGCATGGCTGAAAGGCCTTTTTGATCTTGAGAAAGAGCTGATAAGCATCGCAAAGGAAAAAGAAGCCCTCGAAGTCCGGCAGCAGGCTTTTCAGCCGGATGCGGAGAAGCTGAAGCGGGCTATGCTGGCACTGGAGCTTTCCGGAATGTATGCGGCTCTCACATCCCTTAGAAAACAGGAACAAAGGGATGTGGAGAGTCAGGCGCAATGGCTAAAGGAACTCCCTTTACTTGAAACTTCCTGCCAGGATGCGGAAAAGATGCTGGCAGAGGCGGAACAGGCCCTTGTAGCGATCCGGGCAGTATTCACTGAACAGCAGCCTGTTTTTCGCAGGGTCCGTGAGCTGGACTTTCGGATTGAAGAAAAAAAAGTCCCCTTCAAAACAGCGCTTAGGGCTCTGGAAGAGCTGGAAAAAAAGATCGCAGGCTGTCGCAGGGAGCAGGAAAAGGATGAAAAAAAGCGGCTCAAGGCAGCCGGGCTTTTGGATAAGGCAGAGACTTATCTTAAGTTGCAGGCAGCGGATGCTTCCCTTATCACCGACCTTACGGGTATTGAGGCCCGGATGGATGCCCTGCAGGATATACATGGAAAGTCCCTTTATAATTTGAAGGCTGTGGATCAGGCGGAGAAAGAAGCTGATCTTGCGGAAAAAAACCATGTGAAAAAAAATAAGGATCTGGAAAAAGCCGAAGGGAAAGCGCTGGCATTGCAGGCAGTTCTCGACGAAAAACAGGCAGGCCTTGAAAAGCTTCTTCAGGGAAAAGAGCTTGGGGAATGGCGGAATCAGATCTGGGAGCTTAAGGAAAAGCAGTCGTTTTTTGATGCCTTGGGTCAGTCTTTTGCTGAGGTCGCCGGATTGAAAAAGGAATCTCTCAATTTAAATCAGCAGGAGGAAGGGCTTTTTAAGGCTGAAAAGGAACTTGTCCTTTCCATGGAAAAGGCAGAGGCTGAAAAAGTCGTTTTAGAGCGGGAAGCTGGTCTGCTGGAAACCCAAGTACTTCTTCTGCGAAGAATTCAGGATCTGGAGGAAGCCCGTACAAGGCTTGAGGACGGTAAGCCCTGTCCCCTTTGCGGTTCAGTGGAGCATCCCTATGCCAAAGAAAACATTCCCCTGCCCGATGCAGCGGAAGAGGAGCTGAAAAAACTGCGTAAAGATCTGAAGGCTTTAGAAAAAAATCTGATGGCTCTTGGTGTGAAGGAAGCTGAGCTTCGCAAGGATAAAGAACAGCTTGTTTTGAAAAAAAGAAAAAACCTTGGGGATCAGGAGCTTACGGAGCAAAAAATCCAAAGGGCCATGGAAGATCTTGCATGGAAGGATTCTTTTGAAAAACTGGAAAATGTTCTGCCCTTTCTTGGGGAAGAAAACAGGGCGCTTCAGCAGGCCGTTCAGGAAAGGGTTGGTGCTGCAGAGACCCTTGAAAAAGAAATTTTTAAAGATAAAAAAGATGTTGAAAAATTTCAAAAGACCCTTGCAGATTGCCGTGATAATCTGCGTGAGGCCATGTATCTTAAGGAAGTCGCATTATCTGAAGCCAAACGTCTGCAGGCGGAGCTTCAGGAGATAAAGACCCGGTACAGTGAAAATTTTGATGCCCTTTTAAAGGTAGTCTCAGTTTATGGAGTTTCTTCTCTGGATGTGGCATCCCTCGAAGGGCTGCGCCAGGAGCTTACTTTCCGTAAAAGGGAGTGGATGGCTCAGGAAAAAAGCAGGCAGACCCTCATGGCTGAGATACAGACCCTTGAAGTTCAGCTTGCCCACCATGTTACAGAGCTTGGAAGACTTGATGGAGAAAAGCAGGAGGCTTCGAAAAATATTGCCTCTTTGCAGAAAGAGATGGAAACCCTTTCCAAAAGTCGCTCGGATCTATTTGGCGACCGGAATCCGGATCTTGAAGAGTCCTTGATTTTAAAAAATATTGATAAGGCAGAAAAGCTTAAAGTTGAAAAGGATAAGGCCCTGCAGGAGGCTTTTCAGCAGCTGGACCGGCTTCGGCAGAGGCTTTTGGATCTGGAGGAGTCCCGCAGGCTAAGGGCCGTTCCCCTTGCAGAGGCGGAAGAAAATTTTGCAGCAGGCCTTCCGGATGCGGGTTTTCAGGATGAAAAGGATTATCAGGGAGCATCCCTTGATGAAAAAGAACGCAAAAGTCTGATGCAGGAGCTGGAAAAGCTTAAGAAGGAAGAAACGGAGCTTCTTTTACGCAGGAGGGAAAAAACTGAACTTCTGGAAACGGAGCGCAAAAAAGCCCTTACGGATACCCCGGCTCCGGAACTTCAGGAAGCTATCGCCAGTATGGAAGAGGACCTTACCCGGCTCCAGCAGGAAATCGGTGCCATAGGTCAGCGTCTGGCAGACCATGCAAAACAGAAGGAGGTCTTCCAGAGGGAAAAGGATGCCGAAGAGCTACAGAAGAAAATCTGCAGCCGCTGGAGTGATCTGCATCTTCTCATCGGTTCCGCAGACGGTAAAAAATTCCGTAACTTCGCCCAGGGCCTTACCTTTGAATACATGCTGGGCTATGCCAACCGGCAGCTTGGAAAAATGACGGACCGTTATCTTCTCACAAGGAAGGTGGAAGCACCTCTGGAGCTTTGTGTGGTGGACAGCTATCAGGCAGGAGAGATCCGGTCCACAAAAAATCTCTCCGGTGGTGAAAGGTTCATTGTCAGTCTGGCCCTTGCTCTGGGACTGTCCGGGATGTCCAGCAGAAATATGCGGGTGGATTCCCTTTTTCTGGATGAGGGTTTCGGAACCCTGGACGAAGAAGCTCTGGATATGGCCCTGGAAACCCTCTCTTCCCTTCATAAGGAGGGGCGGCTGATTGGTATTATTTCCCATGTTTCCAGTATCCGTGAACGCATGGCCAGCCGCATACAGGTGATTCCCGGTCCCGGCGGCAGGAGCAGGATTCAGGGACCGGGCTGTGTACAGCCTGAATGATAAAAAAAGAGTAATTGTGCAGTACAATTTATTCTGAAATTCCAACGATGTAGTTTGATGGGCTCAGCTCTATTGCAAGGCACCCTGGCTGTTTGCAGGTGACGTTGCAATCGTTTCGGATCAAAGTTTTGTCCGGCACTCAAGCCAAAAACCCAGAGACTGCTGTGAAAAAACAATAAACTTTTTCAAGCTTGAGTGCCGGAGTGCTAATAAGAAGCGGCAAACTGTCTGAGCCGACACAAAGGCAGCGTGTCCAAGCCTGCTATGGTAATAAAAAAGCTTATCCTGCCTGTGGCGGCGAGTTTTTGCCGGTTCCGCACAGGGCAAAAAGCTTCCGAATAAGATTGCGTCACTGGCAAACAGCTTGGGTGCCTGTGCATCTGCCTGACTGTTATGATTCTTAGCCAGCGAAGATGGTGCTGAGCAATTACAGGAATGAAAGGATACTATAGATGAACGGCATAGCTGATGCTTCCATTGATACACCCTTATGGCTGCCCCCATGGCTGGAAGGCAGCTGGGATCTTCTGGCCACCTATCCCTTTCTTCTGGGGCTTGTTATCCTTAGTCTTGGTTTTAGTCTGGCATTTCTTGTGCGGACCTTTATCCTTTTCTGGGGCCTTAAAATTACGGAGCGTGCGGATTCTGAATCCATGGGGCAGCTTGTGCGTATGGGGGCCGGGGTTGCGGCACTGCTTGTTTCCTACATCAGTCTGGTCACAGCTCTGCACACCCTGCCTCTGGGTGATTATGCCACTTCTCTTACCATCAGAATACTTGTAAGTATTCTGATTCTGCAGCTGATCCGTACGGCACTGAAGGCCAGTCATATTTTTCTGGAAATGCTGGGCAGGGTGCGGGACCGCTTTGCCATTGTGGAAGAGCGCACTCTGCCACTTTTTGATCTTGTGATGACGGTCATCATCATAGCCATTGGCACCTATGCCCTGCTTCAGGTCTGGAATATTGATGCCACGGCATGGCTGGCTTCTGCCGGTGTTATAGGTATTGCCGTGGGTTTTGCCGCCAGAGATACCCTTGCCAACCTCTTTGCCGGTTTTTTCATTATCGCCGATGCACCTTACAAGATGGGTGATTATGTGGTTCTGGACGGCAAGGAAAGGGGAGAGGTCACCAAGGTGGGAATCCGGTCCACCCGTCTTCTGACCAGAGATGATGTGGAAGTTATTATTCCCAACTCCCTCATGGCCAATTCAAAGATTGTAAACGAGTCCGGCGGCAGATGGGTTAAATACCGTATTCGTATCAAGGTAGGTGTTGCCTATGGTTCCGATGTGGATCAGGTGACTGCTGTGCTGGGGGAGGTGGCAAAGGGGAATCTTTCCGTGTGCAGAGACCCTGAGCCCCGTGTGCGTCTTCGGGGCTTTGGGGATTCCAGTCTGGATTTTGAGCTGCTATGCTGGATAGAAAAGCCGGAACAAAGGGGCCTTGTCTCCCATGAGCTGTATATGGAAATTTATAAGTCCCTGAACCGTCATGAAATTGAAATTCCCTTTCCCCAGAGGGATGTATGGATGCGGTCCTGATTTTCATGTTTATGGAAGAATCCCTGTGCGGTCTGATTCTCTTCTGTTTACCCGTTTGAAAGGAAAGGATGCCATGATCAAACCCCTTGCTTCTTTTTTAAAGATCCTGAACTCGGAAGCGTCACCGGGTCAGATCAGTCTTGCCCTGTGTTTTTCCATGGTGGCCGGGTTTACGCCCTTCTTTGGCCTCCTCACCCTCTGCCTCCTGTTTCTGGTGCTGGTGCTCAAGGTGAACCTCTCGGCTTTTTTTCTGGGCTGGGGGCTTTTTACGGCGCTGGCCTTTCTTCTGGATCCCCTTTTCCATGGAGCAGGCTTCTGGCTGCTTTCCCATCCGGGCATCGAAGGGTTCTGGACCAGCCTTTACAACATGCCTGTGCTGCGCCTGATCCGTTTTAACAATACGGTTTTCATGGGAAGCTTTGTGATCTCCCTTCTTCTTTTCATTCCTCTGTTTTTTATGCTCCAGTTCCTTATCAAAAAATACCGCAGCCAGTTTATGGACTGGATTCAGAAGACCCGTATTGCCCAGATTATTAAAGGAACAAAAATCTTCATGGCCTATAAGTCGCTTGGCTGAAAAAGGGGGAAAAATAATGACAAAGTGGATTCGCTGGCCGGGTCTTGCGGCTTTTATTGTGATAACTGCTCTTCTTGTGGCGGGTTTCATGTTTTTATCCGGTCCCTTCATCGCCAAGGCCATTGAAGTGGCAGGTACGGGGATGGTGGGGGCAAAGGTGGATGTGGCCGGTGCCAGACCCGGTCTTTTTCCGCTGGGGCTAAGGCTTTCCGGCATTGAGATTACGGATCCGGATGCTCCCATGACAAATGCCGTGGAAATTGCAAATATCAGCATGAGGATGGATACAAAGGCACTGATGCTTCGTAAGATAGATGTGACGGAAATGACTGTGGAGGGTATCCGTCTGGGAACGCCCCGCAGGGTTTCCGGTGCTTTGCCTGAAAAGGATAAAAAAGATAAGGGAAGAAAAGAGACGGGGGAGGAATCCGCTTCATCCTTGAGGGAGCGTATCCCCATGCCCTCCATGGAAATTCCCGATGTGCAAATCATTCTTGAGAGGGCTTCCCTGGGATCTCTGGAAGAGGCGGAAAATCTGGAAAAGGCCCTGAGGCAGGAATATGAAAGGTTTGATGAAAGACTTAAAAATCTCCCCGATGCCGATGATTTTAGAGCCTACAGAACGCGCATAGAAAACCTGAAAAGGGGTAGCGGACTTAGTGGTGTACTTACCGGGGCAAGGGAGCTTAGGGAGATCAAGTCCAGTGTGGACAAAGATATTCTTGCCCTGCGGAATACGCGACGGGAAATGGAAGAGAGCATTGCTGATCTTCGCAGACGTATGGCTTCCCTTGGCAGCATGGCCTCAGAGGATGTTAATAATCTAATGGAGAGGTATGGGATTTCCGATGAAGGACTGAGCAATATTACGGGTATCCTCCTTGGTCCTGAATGGGAAAATCGCCTACGTAAAGGGCTTGGGCTTTACCGCAGGGTGGAACCTTTGCTGGACAGGGTTCGTGAAAGGGAAAAGAAACCAGAGCCTGAAAAAGTTCTGCGCAGTGAAGGCGTGGACATTCTGTTTGCAGAAATCCCGGTACGGCCGGATTTTCTTATACGAAGAGCCAGTCTTTCCCTTGAAGTTCCAGTCGGAAATCTTAAGGGAACTCTTCGCAATGCAACGGCCCAGCAGCCTTTGGTGGGAAGTCCCATGGAAATCCGTTTCAAAGGAGACAGTCTTTCAGATATTGAAAGCTTTGACCTTCAGCTTGTTTTTGACCGTGTGAATCCCAAAGCGCCCACCGATCATCTAAAGGCTGGTGTCAGCGGGTGGCACCCTGAAACCATGGGCAGTGGTGATCTTGCCCTGAATGCTGAAAAGGGTGATTTTTCTGTGGATCTCATCAGCAGCCGCGGCGCTCTGAAGGGAAAGATGGCGCTTGATCTTACCGGAGTGAGTTTTGAGATGCCGGATTCCGGAGACAGGGTAAGGGCTGCTGTGGCATCGGGCCTTAGGGATATAAATCGCATTACTGTGCAGGGAGACCTTGGCGGAACACTGGAAAAACCTGAAATAAAACTCTCATCCAGTCTGGATGCGGTGGTGCGGGGAGCCGTTACCAGAGCCGCCAGAGAAGCAACCGAAACCCTGCGTGCCCGTCTCCATGAAGAAGTCCATGCCATGACAGATAAAAAGATCCGTGAGCTGGAGAATCAGCTGGGGGGTATGGCAGACCTGAGGGCAGTTTTGGATGAACGTCTGAATCTTGCGGGGAGGCTGGATATCTGAGAGGGATTTTTTTTTAAAAACGTTTATTGTAACTGTTCAGCACAGTTTTCCAGGTACCATACATGCAAGACAGCTGCACAGGCCCCAGGCTATTTGCCCGTGACGCAATCTTATTCGGGAGCTTCTTGGCCTGTGCGGAAGCGGCAAAAACTCCCCGCCACAGGCAGGATAAGCTTTTTGATTACCATGGCAGGCTTAAGCACGCTGCCTTTGTGGCGGCTCAGACAGTTTGCCGCTTCTTTCGCACAGGCCTTCAAAGCTCTGATCCGAAACGATTGCAATGTCACTTGCAAATAGCCACGGAGCCTTGCAACAGTACGAAGCTGCTGCAATTATTACAGTATTGGCAGTTCAGAATAAACTGTGCTGAATAATTACAGTTTATTCGCCTTTGCAGATACTTCCCGCCGCATGGTGAGCCGTCAGGATGGCACCGCCCAGAAAGGTGCCTTCCAGTGCCCCTTTCCCGTGCATGTTGCCGCCGCCAAAGCCTGCGGTTTCACCTGCGGCAAAGAGGCCGGGGATGGGGCTGTCCTGTCCGTTGAGTACCCGGCTTTTCAGGTCTGTCCGTATGCCGCCAAGGGATTTTCTGGTGAGGATAAAGGTGCGGATGGCCATGAGGGGGCCTGCGGAAGGATCGAGAATCTGCTGAAATTTGCAGGTGCGCAGCCGGTCTCCCCGGTATTTGCGGGTGATGGCGATGCGCCTGAGCTGATCATCGGTAAAAAAGGAGGGACCCCATTCAATCTGACGGTCATAGGCCCTGACCGCTTTTTCCATGGCTTTCATGTTGAGGGGTACTTCCGGCGTCTTTTCCTGCATTTTCCGGCCAAGTTCCATGAGGGTGGCTGCTGTAAGAATATCATCGGATTCCCGGATCAGGCGGTCGGTAAGCTCCCTGTTACCGAAAAGAAGCTCCCGGATCATCTTTAAAAATTTTCTGTGGCGGAAGGCTGTCATGTAGTCACAACCGGATACGGCCATTTCTCTCAGGGCAATTTTCCGGTTCAAAAGCAGCCATGAAAAGGGTTCTTCCTCCCGGCAAAGACGCTCTACGATGTAGCCAGTATCCGTGTATCCCATCAGGGGCAGGGGACCGATGCGCTCGCCCTTTGCATTGAGCCATAGAGCAGACCTTGGCGGAACAAGGCTTAACCCCTGATTTTCGATGAGACTTTTAGGATAGGGGATGCCTGCGGCATAGTGCCACTGGCGATCCGGATGATCCACTTTTCCGCCTATGGCTGCTGCTGCATCGTGGATAAGGCCGTCTGCAAAGCGGTGGCTGCCGTTGAGAAGTCTGGAGGGGATTTTGTCCAGATGGCCGGGCCAGTGCCTGCGCACACGGGAAAGATTGCCTCCGCAGATGCCGCCGGCACTGAGTACGACCCTGTCCGCATGGGCTTCAAAGGGGCGGCCTGTGCCTTCCATGGTACCTGTGCATCCGCAGACTTTGCCCTGTTGTATGGTGATATTTTTCACGCAGTGGCCAAAACGGAAGCTCAGTTTGTTTCGATTGGGGTGGTCATGTATGGCTTTGAGAAGACACTCAATGATGCGGTGCCCTGTTCCCCAGGCAATGTGCCATCTGGGCAGGGAATTTGCCGTTTGCAGCATGCCCCGTTCCGGCCAGTTGACTACGGGTAGAAAGCGTATACCCAGCTCTGTAAGGAAGGTATAAATGTCTTTTTCAGAATGTTCTACGTAGCGTTTGGCCCAGGCTTTGGGCCATTTGTCTTCCCTGCGGAAACGGGCCACCCGTTTCCAGTCTTCCCATGCTATTTCCGGTGTGTCGGGAATCCCCATGCGTTTTTGAAGGGGTGTACCCACAGCACAGATTCCGCCGAAGGATTCCTTTGCAAGTCCTCCCAGTTTATCTTTCCTGTCCCTGTCCAGAATGATCAGGGAAAGATTGCTGTCCAGAAGTTTAAGTGCCGTGACCAGTCCGGCGATGCCTCCGCCAACTATGAGCACGTCTGAATGATAGCAGGGAGCAGGGGCAAACATGAATCTATTCCTTGGTAATGTAAGGTTTTATGGCTTGTTGTGGTTGAAGTCGGGTGGATATGGTAAGAATCTGACCGGTATTTAAAAAAGTTTTTCCATGAAATGGGGGAAAATGTACCGATGTCTGATTTTTTTAAAAGGCTTCTCCCAGTGAAAGCCGGGACTTTTAATCAAAATTAAGGATACTGTTCACGCTGCCCCATTGCTGTGCTATTGTCAACCTGTTTTGCTTTTTATGCAGCGTGTAATTGCTGTGGTGTCGTAGATTTTGGCCTGATTTAACTGGGTGGGAGGAGCTTTTGCCGGAAGATCTGTTTGTGAACTACAGGGCCTTGGTAAAGCGTGTGGATGAGAGACTCGAAGAAATCCGTATGCAGGCAGGGTCTCATATGGTCTGCAGCAAAGGCTGTGATGCCTGCTGCAGGCATATTTCTGTCTTTGCCGTGGAGGCCTTTGCCATGGCAAAAGCAATGGCTGCCCTTGGTGAGGATGAGAAGGCTTCAATCCGCATGCGGGCTGAAAAGGCAGGTCCGGAAGACCCTTGCCCCCTTTTGAACGATGGCCTCTGCGGACTGTATGAAGCAAGGCCAATCATCTGTCGGACCCATGGTTATCCTCTGCTGATTCAGGAAGAGGAGGAGGCTTTCCTTGATTGCTGTCCCTTAAATTTCTCTGGTGGCCTTGAAAAAGCCCTGCCCATGTCCATAGCACTGGAGCCTTTGAATCGTATGCTTGTGGCTGTACAGGGTATGTTTGTCAAGGAAAGTGGCATGGAAGGCGTGCCTGAGCGGATGACCATTGCAGAGGTTCTTTTGCTGTCGGATATTTTTTAAGTGTGGAAAACCTGTGCCGGCTGCCGGATATGTATGCTGGTTTTTTTAAAAAAAACGGATAAGGAATGAAAATGGAACAGATTTGTGCTTTGAGTGTGCTGGATGGCCGCTATCGGAGACTTACTGAGGATCTTCGGGATATTTTTTCAGAATACGGCTTGATCCGCCACAGGCTGATTGTGGAGCTGCGCTGGCTTCGTTTTCTTGTGGAGCATCTGAAGGTGGTGGATATTTCGGCTGAGGATCTTGACCGTATTGATGCCATAGCGTCAGACTTCGGGCCTGAAGAGGCCCTGAAGGTGAAGGCCATAGAAAAGACCACCAATCACGATGTCAAGGCAGTGGAATATTACATCAAGGAAAAGCTGGATGCTCTGGGTCTGGAGAAGGTCCGGGAATGGACCCACTTTGCCTGTACTTCCGATGACATTAACAACACGGCCTATGCTCTGATGCTTCAGAAGGGCAGGGATTTTATCATGGCAAGGGTACAGGAAGTGCTGGAATCCCTGGAATCCCTTGCCAGAAGTGGACGAAGTGCTGCCATGATGAGTCGTACCCATGGTCAGCCCGCCACACCCACCACCATGGGAAAAGAGATGGTGAATTTTGCCTGGCGTCTCCGTCAGGAAATGGAAAGCCTTGCCTTGGTATCCATCGGAGCCAAGATGAACGGGGCCACGGGCAACTTCAATGCCCATATGGTGGCTTTTCCTGAAGTGGACTGGATTGCTGCCTCTAAAATCTTTCTGTCCGATTATCTCGGGGTAACACCCATCATGTATTCCACCCAGATAAATCCCAATCACAGCATTGCCCAGACTCTCCATGGTATGGTGCGCATGGCCGGTGTTCTTATGGATCTGGACCGTGACATGTGGGGCTATATCAGCCTTGGGTATTTCCGTCAGCGCCTGCAGGAAGGGGAAGTGGGCTCATCCACCATGCCCCACAAGGTAAATCCCATTGATTTTGAGAACGGAGAAGGCAATCTTGGGCTGGCCGTGGCCCTGATGGAACACATGGCCTTCAAGCTTCTCCAGAGTCGTTTCCAGCGGGATCTGACTGATTCCACGGTACTGAGAAATATGGGAGCGCTTTTCGGCTATATGTCCATAGGTTGCAGAAATACCTTGAAAGGTCTGGGTAAGGTGGCTCTGGATGAGAAGCGGCTGGCGGAGGATCTGGCTGCCAATCCTGAGCTGCTGGCGGAGCCGATTCAGACTGTGATGCGGGTGTATGGTGAGGATAATCCCTATGAGAAGCTTAAAGAGCTGACAAGGGGCAGAAAAACGGGTCTTGAAGATTTTACCCGCCTGATTGATTCTTTGGAAAAGGTGCCCCAGCAGGCAAAGGATGGGATGCGCAGTCTCACTCCGGCGGATTATACAGGGCTGGCCGCTGCTCTGGTGGATCATTATTTTGCAGAGTATCCTTAAAAAACAATATAAAAAAAGGTGGCCTTTGATTAAATGTTCAGCCTCCTTTGCCGATAAAGGGTAAAAAGCCTTTTAACAGAGAGGCCTTCATGGTCTGCGAGCGGAGGAATCTGATGAGAAAAAAATATTTTCTGTTACTGGCAGCAGGGTGTCTGGCCTTTTTCTGGGGCAGTATGGTGTTTGCAGAAGCTTTGAACACCATTGTTGTTCTTCGGGATGGCAACCGTATCCGGTCTCTGGTTTTTGATACCGTAACGGAATATACAGATGAGGGCATGGTCTTCCATGATGCCTCCCGGCGTCTCAGGGATCTGAACATTGCAGCTTTTCGTTTTACCAGAAACGGAGAACGCTTTTTTGTCCCTGTGGAAGAGGCCAGACGGATCTTTTCCGAGGTGGAATTTGTAAGTATTCCCGGTCCTCCCTATGGCGTTCTCTCCATGCGGATCACGCCCAGAAAGGGAGAGCCCTTTGAAGTGGAAAGGGCAGCTTTGATACGTCATGTGGGGGATGAGTTTCCTTCCAGTGAACTGAGCATCGAAAAATATGTGGCCTATGAAGGCCGGTGGCAGAGGGATTATCTGCCCATGGATCAGGTGCGGGAAATCCACTTTGTACAGAGGGAAAAAAAGAAAGAATCCCTTGAGGAAGAAAGGGTGCTGGTGGGTGCTCCCCTTACTGGTACAGGTCATTCCGTGGAGGCCCTTACGGGTCTGCTGGTGGCCATGACTAAGGCAGGAAACAAAGCAGGACGTTTAAGTTTTGAAATTCTTTTTGCGATAAATTCCGACAAACTTACTCCTGCTTCAAGGATGGAGCTGGATCGTCTTGCCGCAGCCCTCAGGGATACCCGCCTTGCCGGTACCCGGTTCAGGATAGGAGGCCATACGGATTCCACTGGACAGGCGGCCTACAATATGAATTTAAGCAGAAAAAGGGCGGCAAGTGTCAGAAACTATCTTGTACAGCAGGGGGGCATAGAAGCCTACAGGCTGGAAGCTGCAGGGTATGGGGATACACGGCCCGTAGCCTCCAATGAAACACCTGAAGGCAGGCGTAGTAACCGGAGGGTGGAAATTGAATTTCTGCCTCCCTCAGGATCTGCTGCCTTTTTTTAAAAGCGGGCCATGGCAGTGATATCTGCTGGACTCAGGTCGCTGCAGAGAAGGCCAGCCACAAGGCCTTTTTCCGGAATATGGAAAACCTCTGCCATGCGGCCCTCTTTCCTGAGATTTTCCAGAAGCTGCATGGTTTCAGGGACAGGCGGAGCAATAAGGCGAATCCTGCCAAAGGCATCAAGGTCGGGGAGTCTGGTGGAAAACAGAAAGGGAGCAGCCATGATGGCCGTTCCCTTTTCATTTTCCTGCATCAGACGGAAGGCATCCCCGTCATTGATTGTTATGATCAGACGCAGGCCTTCGCCTGCGGTGATGGCTTCCGTACTGCTGCCCTCAAGGATGTGGATATGCCCTTCGGGATCAAGGATGGAGAGGCGGAGAAGGATTTCATTCTGAATCCATGGAAGCAGCAGGCCTTCGGGCAGAAAATATTTTTCATCCTCCCGCTCCGGACCCAGCCAGAGGGCGGCGTTGCGGTACATGGACCGGAAATTCCAGCCCAAAAAATGATCCTGGGCAAAGGAGACGGAAAAACCTGCTCTGAAAAGCCATTCTAGGGGTCTTTCCTTGTGTCTGCCCCACATCTGTGCCCGGCACCGGGCAAGGAAGGCCGTTGCCTGATGCCGCCAGTTTTCCGTTTTCAGCATGTTTTTACCTTGTGTACAGAGATTTTCAGGCCAGATACAGAGAAAGCTGATCCCGTCTGGCGCTGGCCTGCTGAATCACCACCTCTATTTCGCTCTCCGGTTTCAGCTGAATACCTGGTGATACGGGCAGCATCCATTCCAGCATGTAGTCAATCAGCAGTACCTGATACTGGTTGCGGCGTTCTTCCAGAACCATGGCCTTTTCCCGCTGGCCGATGCGGCCTTCAAGGTATTTGAAGAGCCAGTATCTTTTTCTGAAAAACTGTACCCGTCCTACGGCGGCCATGGGTTGCTCAAGGCGTGCAAAAATGTTCTGTATCTCATCCCTGCCAGCGGCTTTTTCCATGCCCAGAATCGCTTTCAACTGGCGTTGGGTGGAAAGATCCCAGTATTTACGTATGGGGGAAGTTGCGGTGACATAACAGGGAAAGCCGATACCGGAATGGGGTTCGGGTACGGGGGTGAGGACCACCCGGTTTAAGTGTCTGCGTTGCATGAGGTTTTGGAAAAGGCTTCCTTCATCTCCTTTGTAGAGCCGGTTTTTAGGCTCAGGCTGGGAGCGGAAGACCGCAGGCATTTCATTTTTTTTCAGAAAATCCGCCATCATGGCGTTGCCCATGATCATCATTTCCGCCACCAGCATACGGCTGGAGCTTTCCCTGTCTATTTTGGAGATCAGAATTTCTCCGCTTTCTTCATCCACACGGATATTGACTTCCGGCAGGGAAATCTGGACGGCACCGGCCATGATTCTCTGGGTTCTGAAATTTCTGGCAATACGGTCAAGGTTTGCAATGTCCGTATCTTCTTCTATCATGCGGTTGGCGTCGCTGTAGGTCAGCTGTTCCTTAACGCAGATAATGCTGGGTACAACTTCATAGTCCACCACCCGCGCATAGTCTGCAATGCGCATGAGAACACTGATGGCAGGTCTGAGTTCTCCGCCTTTGAGGCTGCATAGATCTTCGGACATGGCCGGGGGCAGCATGGAAAAGCGTGCATCGGGGAGGTAAATGGAGCTGCCCCTTTCCAGGGCACAGGCATCCAGAGGGCTTCCCTGTGTTACAAAGTGGGCCACATCAATGATATGAACGCCCACAATGTGGTAATCTCCGGAAGCTTCTATGCTGATGGCATCATCATAGTCCAGGGTGGAGGGTCCGTCTATGGTCATCAGGCGCAGGCCTGTGAGATCCCGGCGTCTGGGATCACTGGAAAAGTCCACGGGTTTTTCCCTTAGAAGGGAAACAGCATCCATGGTTTTTGCATCGAACTCCGTTGGGACATCGAACTTTTTCAAAAGCAGGTTTTCATTCTGCTCCCAGAGTCCCAGGCGTACAAAAAGTGTGAACAATTTTTCTCCGGGGTCACCACCGATGCCTGAAAGGATCTGACGGGTGGTTTCCATGCCCGGTGCTTCATCTCCGAAGATAATGTAGTCCTGCAGAAGTGCGGCAACGGGGCGGAGTTCATCGGGGAGTTCTGGTGCAGGGGTGTCCAGATTTTTTTTCAGCCATGAAATGCCGTCTTCGATGATGCGTCTGCGGCGTTCCGTTTCCTGCTGCTGCTTTTTGAGCTGCTCCACCTGTTCAGGGCTGTGGGGGAAAAAACGGTTGGTACCGAATTTAAAATACAGCCGGTCCGTAAACATGGTCCTGATGACAGCGGACTGGGCATCGGCATCACTGCCATCGGAAAAGCATAGGGAGGCAATGGTTTCGGTATCCTGCCAGTCAGCTTCCTCATGGATGACTTCCCATAGCTCATGAAGATCCATGGAAGCGGACATATGTCTGCGTCGTTCTGCGGTTTCCTTGAGTGTACGGACCTGATGATCCCTTGGGGTGCCAAGGTCCAGTTGACTTTCGGATATATGGGATAGGCGGTTGGCCGATAAATTGACTTCCCGGTTGGTTTCAGTGAGAAGCCGGAGTCTTTGTTTTTTATTTTCTGTGACAACGGCGGTGATTATTTTTTGTTGGTCGATATATTCGACAATTTTCCCTAGTTCCATAAATGGTAAAATTAGCAGCTCCACCCGGTCAAGTCAATCTTCATGGCACCGGAAAAGTTGAAAATTTTTTCCGCAGGCTTCAATTTTTTGTATCTTCTTATAATGATTGAAAGCCTTTCTTTAAAGTAAGTGTCTTATGGTGTGAGTTGATGAATATTTGAAGGCCGGAGATTAGTGATCATTTTTATAGGGTGTCCGGCAGAGTTGTGGTCGAAGTTCCGGGTCTTTATTGACCTTATAAGGGGCCTGTGCTACCCAGAATATAAAAGACAGCCAGATGATCTTTTTTTATTTTCAAGACCTTTTTTGAGTTTAAAGGTCAGAAATTTTTCCTCCCACATTTTCCCGGACACCCATAAGGAATCTCCATGGACTTTGCATCCCTGATCGGTATTGTTTCTGGTATTTCCCTGATTATCAGTGCCATTTTTCTTGCTGGAGACATCCGCAGCTTTGTCAATGTCCCCGGCATGATGATAGTTCTGGGAGGGACCATGGCCGCAACCCTTCTGACCTTTACTTTCCGTGAAGTGTCCGCCGCTTTCCGTGCAGCTGCCTTTGCCTTTACAAAGGACCGTGAAGATCCCAACGCAGCCGTTGAAACCATGATCCGTATATGTAATGTAGGGCGCAAAAAGGGTCTGCTGGAGCTGGCCAATCTTGAACCTGATTCGGATTTTTTAAAAAAAGCCTGCGGACTCATTGCCGATGGTTCTCTGGAAGAGGAAGTACGGGCAGCTTTGAGGACGGAAATCGATTCATTGAAAATGCGTCATTTTGCAGTGCAGGATGTCTTTAAAAAAATGGGGGCATATGCTCCTGCCTTCGGAATGCTGGGTACCCTCATAGGTCTTGTACAGATGCTGTCCCAACTGGCGGACCCTTCTTCCATAGGACCGGCCATGGCTGTGGCCCTTCTGACCACCTTCTATGGTTCTCTTCTGTCCACCATGATTTTTCTGCCCATTGCAGGAAAGCTCAAAACAAGGACAATTTCCGAAGTCATGCAGCTGGAAATCATGCTGGAAGGTTCCATTGCCGTCATGAAAGGCAGTAACCCCATGATGATTTATGAGGCGCTTTCTTCCTTTATCCCCTTAAGGGATCGTCTCCCACTGGAAAAAATGGATGTGCGGCAGGGGGCAGCATGAGAGACAGCCGTGGAAAAGATGACTTTCTCAATGAAGATGACGGACCGGGCTGGATTGTTACCTATGCCGATCTTGTGACCCTCCTTCTGGTTTTTTTTGTTCTTCTCTACTCCATATCCAGCCTGAATATGGAACGGTTCAAGCAGGCCTTTGAGTCCATACGTATAAGCCTTGGGCAGGATATGACCACCCTTGGTGTCATTGAAGTTATGGAAGTACCGGAGCTGAGCCGGAAGGAGCTGACCGTGGAGGAGATTTTCGGTCATCGCTCCAGAGAAGAAGCCATGGTGGAGGATATCAACGCCTTCATTGCTGAACGGAATGTGGGGGATCACATAACTGTACAGATCCTCAATAATAAAATTATCGTGCGTATCCGGGGAACCATTCTTTTTGAGTCCGGCAGTGAACAGCTGACAGCTCAGGCAGATCCCATTCTTGAACAGATTGTGCATATCTTTAAAGCCTATCCCGAATATAATATCAATATCAGAGGGCATACCGATGATGTGCCCATTTCCACCTTACGTTTTCCATCCAACTGGGAGCTGTCCGCATTCAGGGCTACAACGGTGTTGAAATATCTTATAGACAAGGGAGTTTCTCCCTTCCGGCTAACCGCAACGGGATATGGTTCCCTTTTACCCTTAAGGCCGAATAATTCTCCGGAGAACCGTGCTATTAACAGGAGGGTGGAGTTTGTTCTCGAAAAAAAAGGATAGTTTTTTTGTCTGGCTGGAGAAAACCCTGAAGGACAGAAGGCGAAGCTTCCGCTATACGGCCAAAGAGAATGTCAGGGTTTATGTCCGGGTGGGAGGAGAGGCTGAGAATCGTCTGGCAGAGGATATCAGTGCAGGCGGGTGCAGCTTTAACCATCCTGACTTAAGGCCGGGGGACCGGTTTATTATCCATCTGATGAGCCATGCACCTGAAATACCTCTGGATCTGATGCCCATGGCGGAGGTGCTGGGGCGAACCGCAAGTGGGCAGTGCCATTGTTCCTTTCCCGATATAATGGAAAAGGAGGAAGAAGCCCTCCACCGTTTTGTACTGGCGGCCCAGCGCCATGAGTTCCGCCGCAGAAGGAAGCTGAAAATTATGGAGTTGCGTAAAAAAAAGTTCGATATCTAAGGAGTTTGTGGTTAGGGGTATGGAAGTTGTCAATATATTTTTTTGAACTTCACAAATGGTATCCTGGTGTTTTTCAGATTCCTTAACCTTCATTTCTTGAATTTCCAAAGATTACTGCTTACAATCTGAATCAGATCATTAGCATGTGCCTCTGGCATCTCAAAAACGAAGGCTTGAATATAAAGATGCCGTCACGGATACCACCTTGAAAAACAAGATCCAGATAGTCTGGGCCAGAGAAAAATATCTGAGTTTTAACCAGAATAAGTACAGAACAACTATTTATTTCTATGGCAGCGGTCGTTTTAAAGAATTTTATATACACTCAGCGGAGGAATAAGGCTATGTCAATGGTTGAACGCCTTTATGAATTTGGACGCACTTTACCGCCATCAGCACTGGCAGAGCTGCTTGATTTTGCAGAATTTTTACAGCAAAAAAACTCACTTGAAATATCCGCTGCCAATGTCCGGCTGGTCGATCTTGCCGGAGGGTTGGAAGGTTCTTCCTGTTTTGCAGGAGATCCGCTTGCGATTCAGGAGGGTTTGCGTCTTGAATGGAATTGACTGGTTGCTGGATACGAATTTTATACTTGGATTGCTCAAGGCAAACCCTGATACAATGGCCCTGGCAGATTTATGCAGGATTGAATCACAGCGCTGTGGTTACAGCGCAATTACCCGTATGGAATTACTTGGCTTTCCAGGTATATCCGTGTCAGAACGGAGATTGATCAGCCAGAAACTTTCCTGCCTTGTGTATATTCCGCTGACACCCCTGATCGAAGATGAGACTATCCGTCTACGCTCCAGTTATCGAATAAAGCTGCCGGATGCAATTATAGCTGCCAGTTCATTGGTGTCAGGTTCTCAGGTACTGACCCACGACAAGGCACTGCTGAAGATCATCAATGCAGATTTGACTCATATGAATTATAAGTAATTAAGATAAAGGCATAAATCATGGAACACATTGCAGTACGCTGGCTGATTCTGACGGTTTCCATACTGGTGGCGGGGATGCTCTTTCAGGGAATTGAAGTGGCCAGTGTGGGTACTGCCATTGCCGCAGCAGCCATACTTGGGATTCTCAATGCTTTTATCCGGCCCCTGTTGCTGCTGCTCACCCTGCCGGTCACCCTTTTGTCTCTTGGTTTTTTTGCCTTTGTCATCAATGCCTTTCTTTTACAGATCACGGCGGCTCTGGTGCGGGGCTTTGATGTGTCCGGCTTCTGGACCGCCTTTTTTGCCTCCCTTGTGATTTCTCTTATAAATGTGGCACTGACGGGTTTTCGTTTTGAAGACGGTCGCATCATTGTGGTGAATACACAGAGAAGAGGCCCCTGGGATTAGGGATCAAAGGAGATGACCATGAATGAAGAACCCATCGCTGCGGGTAAATCCAGCTTTTCACTGCTGGACAGGCAGCGTTTGAAGGATGCCCTTGGACCCCTTGAGGGGCTTGTAATTCTGGATGCGGCATGTGGTTCAGGTAATTATACCCTTGCTCTGGCCCGCTGGACAGGCCTTCACAGTCGCATTTATGCCGTTGATTTGTGGGAAAAGGGTGTTTTTGATTTAAGAAAACGGATTGAGGATGCCGGTTTGACCAATATTCAGGCCCTTGTGGCGGATCTTTCCCAGGGAACGACTCTGGCTCCTGAAAGTGTGGACCTCTGTCTGGCCGCAACTGTACTGCATGATCTCGCCGTGGAGGGCAATGCAGAAGGTATGCTGGAGGCCCTTGCCCGCACCCTTAAACCCGGTGGCAGGCTGGCCGTTGTGGAATTTGAGAAGGTATCAGGCCCGCCCGGCCCTCCCGAGGAAATACGTCTTTCCCCCGAAGAGCTGACGGAAATGGTCAGGCCCTTTGGTTTTACACTTCAGGAGACCCGGTCTGTGGGTGAGCTGCTTTATCTGGCAGTTTTTTCAAGACAGGCTGACTGATTTATTCTTCTTCAAGGTTATGTATATAAGGTTTCATCAGGCAGACGGCCCCTTCGAAATCGTAGGTCCAGATTCTTTTCTTTATGAGATTCAAAAGCTCCGTACTTGAAGGATGCAGCCGGGTGGCAAGAAGAGAGTTTATATGTTCTTCTGCCCTGCCGTCATACTGGAGAAGCAGGTCATTGAGATTTTTGATCTGTTGAATAAATTCAGGATTTGATTCCATTTCCATGGGGGGCGGTTCCGGGCAGATTTTTTCCTGGTTCTGCTCCTTTATTTTCTGATCTTCAGTATACTCAGATGATTTTATGAAATTGAAATAGTTTTTGTCTGCTTCTTCTTCCGGGGTAAGGCCGGGTTCATGGCTCCATTTACGGGCAGATTCAATCCCTGAAACTGCTTTGTTCCGGCAGAATTCCAAAAGCTTTGCAAAAAGCTCTTCAGGTATGATGGGTTTGGCAACATGGCCCTGCATACCGTTTTCGATGGCTTTTTTCCTGTCTTCGTCCATGGCATTGGCCGTCATGGCCAGTATCGGTAAATCCTTGAAAATGGGATTTTTACGGATCTCACGGGCTGTTTTGTAACCGTCCATTACAGGCATCTGAATATCCATGAGAACACAGTCGTAGTAATCATAAGGATTCAGATCAAGTATACGAATGGCCTCCTTTCCGTTAAAGGCCGTCTCCGTTTCTATACCCACCTGCTTCATCAGTTCTGTTGCCACAAGCCGGTTGATTTCATGGTCTTCCACCAGAAGAATGCGTTTGCCATGCAGGGGTTTAAGGGATCTTCCGTTGCTGAGCTGCTGCCTCTGTTTTACGGGGGATCTGATTTTAGGTTTTTTGAGACTTTTCAAAAGGGCCTTCATTACAAGGGAAGGAGTGAAGGGTTTGGCAAGCCATGCTGCGGCGTATTCCCTGTCCTTTGGGCTGGCAGCATGGTCATCATCTTCATCGGAAACAATTATTATGGCAGGCTTTTTCCGGTTTTCTGATTTTTTAAGTATCTGTTTTATGGTTTCAGTCTCTGAAGGAACGAATGTATTGTTATCCCAGAACACGATATCATAGGAGGGTATGGCATCCTCCAGCAGTTTTTTTGCCTCTTCTGTATTCTCAGTATATCGGGTTTCAAGGAAAAAGGCCTGAAGGTAGCTTTTAAGAATTTTTCCTGTATCCCTGTGACCTCCCAGCACCAGCACACGCATGCCCATTATTTCTTCCGGTAGCTTATGGCCGGTTTCCCTTATGTGATGATCTGCCTGCAGGCTGCATGTGAAAATAAAGGAAGAACCTTTTTGGGGTGTGCTTTCCAGGCGGATTTCTCCGCCCATGAGTTCCACCAGTTGCCTTGAAATGGTCAGCCCAAGACCCGTGCCGCCAAATTTTCGGGTGGTGGAGTTGTCTGCCTGGGAGAAGGGCTGGAAAAGTTGTTTTTTCTCATCATCACTGATGCCCATTCCCGTATCTTTGACGCAGAATTCAAGGATAAAGGATTTTTTTTCCTGACGGATCAGGGTCACGGTCACCATCACACTGCCGGATTCGGTGAACTTGATGGCATTGCCCACAAGGTTGGTCAGTACCTGCCCCAGCCGTAAGGGGTCTCCCAGAAGCTGTTCCGGTATGGCAGGATCTCTGTAACAGATAAGTTCCAGTTTTTTCTGCCTTGCCCTGTGTGCCACCATATTCCAGCTCTGATGCAGCACATCATCGACAATAAAGGGGATCTTTTCCATACTGAGTTTGCCGGCCTCAATTTTTGAAAAATCCAGTATGTCATTGATGATGCCCAGCAGGGAGCGGCTGGCCTGGGAGACTTTTAAAAGATAGTCCTGCTGTTTTTCCGTCAGTGGCTCTGCCATGCAGAGTTCCGTAAGACCCATGATGGCGTTCATGGGAGTCCTGATTTCGTGGCTCATGTTGGCAAGAAAGGCACTTTTGGCAATGTTGGCCATTTCCGCCTGTCTGGCAAGCTTATTAGCTCTGTCAATGGATTTTTCCAACAGCAGATTGGATTCCAGAAGCTTTCGCTCATTTTTTTTTCTTTCGGAGATATCTGAGTAAATTGCATATCCCCCGGCAATGACACCATTGATAAGAACAGGGCCACCCTTGAGGAGAACCTCAATGCCATTGCCGTTTTTTGCATATCGTATGGCTTCCATTTCTATGGTTTCTCCGGCAAGGATTCTTGGAGAACCATATTCTTTTTCTCTTTTCAGGGGGTCTACAATGGTATTGACGTTTCTGCCCCAAACTTCATCAAGGGTATAGCCGAACATCTGCGTGAAACGCTCATTTACATTGAAGAGTCTGTGCTCTGTGTCAAAGTAGACCATGGCATCGTTGGTGTTGGTGAAAATAGATTCAAAGTGGGCCTTTTGTGCCAGAAGCTGGGCTTCACTCACTTTTCTTTTTTCAAGGGCTGTGCAGGCAAGGCAGGTTCTGGTCAGCATACGGGTCAGGGGGGACATTTCTTTTAGAAAATAGATGTTAAAGGGTCTGGCTCTGGCCAGAAGAAGAAAACCGAAGTCTTCCAGAGGAAAGGCATAATAATGATAGCTGCCATGATCCATGGGATACCATGAAAGTCCGGCATCCGTCTCCAGAGCAAGGCTGAGTTCTTCCATGGGGCCAAGGTAATCAGTATGCTCTGCCATGGTTTTGGGAAGAATATATTCGGTATGAAGATTGCCGTTGTTTTTTTGTATTACCGCAGCCAGTGTGCAGTTGAGTTTACGCAGAAAAATGGGCAGGGTGTTTTGCAGCATTTTTTTTAAATTGAATTCACCACTGATGGAAAAGGCAATTTCCAGCAAGGCGTCCTTGTACATGTCAAGGTTCATAGGCGTCTCCGAGAAAACCTGCCACTGCGGTTTTGTTGTAGAACTCCAGAAAAGCCTCCCCAGTGTTGGCAATTTCTCCAAGACTTAAGGCTCCGAAGGTAAAGGAGTTCTGCTCTACGGCTGCAATTTCATTTTTAAAATCAGAACCCATGAAAAGAACCCGTGAGATGCAGTCCATGAAAAAAAGGACGGGATTTTTCTCCCGGCCCCTGTAATTTTCCATGGCTGTCTTTCTTGCTTCAAGGGCACCACTAATGAGGGAATCCATGTTACCGTTCAGGATATGAATGTAGCTGCCCTCCGGAACTTCCCCCACGCATATGAGGGCATCATATTCCGTTAGTATGGGGTCCCGTACCACCATTTCCGCATCCATGCGGGCAATGCCCAGAGGATAGGCCTTTGCAATATCAAAAAAATCCCTCTTATCAAAGGATACATCTTCATATTTTTCAATGATACTCCGGTATACCTGAAGGGCGGGCTGCCAGTTCAATGAGAGAATTCGGTTCTGGGAGGCCTCTGTCACCTTGATGGCTTCGGATATGGCATGCCACCCGTGGGCCACGCCTATACCGCTTGCAACCTTTGAATGGGCCAGAATCACGGCATCCGTGAGCAGGCCTTCCGGGCTTATGATACAGGGTTTACGGGTGAAATTCAGGGAGCCTGCACCGCCGCCAATGTAGCTGGGTGTCAGGCCCAGGGTGTTGAACAGCCCTTCAATGAGTTCACCAATGCGGCGGGCCATGCCGTCCACAAAGACAAAGATGGTGCTGTCTGAAAAGTCTCTTCCTTTCAGGAGGGCTTCCAGTTCCCTTTCAAGCTCTGTTCCGGGCCGGCTGATGCCCTTTAGTACAAAGGGCTGTACCGGGTGGGAAAGCCCAATGACAAGGGTTCCTGTTTCAAGGTTTTTGCCCTCTGCAATGATCTGGGGAAAAATTCCGCCGAAAACAGGTTTTCCAAGATCCTTTAGCCAGGGGTCTACCTCTTCCTTTTTCCATCCGTTGGCATCGCAGGCAAGTATGAGAAGGGCCTTTACCCTTGGATCGGAAGCCATGGTTTTGGCTGTTTTTTCAGCTGTAAGGGATTTTCCTTCCCTGCAGAGTTTAACGATCATTGGGTTTTTCTCCTTATTGTTCCATCAGCCATGCCAGTATTTTTTCATAATCATAATTATTGGCCATTTTGTGTAGTTTTTCTGCGGCAGCAGAATTTTTCTGTTTGATTTTTTCAATTATTTCATAAATGTTTTTTATGTCTCCCTCTGTGACGGCCTCATGCATATGTTTCTGTTCATCCTGAGAAAGGACGCTGTGGCAGGGCGGCAGACCCTTTGAAATGGGCAGAGATTCTTCGGATTCTATCGGATGTTCTTTTTGAAAAGTATACTCAAGCTCGAGATTAATGGCCAGTATATTAAAAAGTTCATGGGGTTGGAATGGTTTTCTGAGGTAGGCATCCACCCCAGAATCCATAACGGTTTTTCGTTCATCTTCAAAGGCTGTGGCTGTCAGGGCTATTATAAAAGAGGGTTTTCCCGATGTTTTTATACGGCGTGTGGCTTCATAGCCGTCCATGACGGGCATGCGCATGTCCATGAGTATGGCATGGGGTGACCATGATTCAAAAATATCAATGGCCTGCATACCGTTTTTAGCTTCACGGATATCAAAGCCCATGGGCTGGAGCAGGGCATTGATCAGGGTTCGGTTGTCCTTTGCATCATCTGCCACAAGAATGCGCACGGGGTTACTGCCCGGTGAAAGGCGCATTACCGGCGACAGGGCAGGGCTTTTTACAGGGGCAGGGTGTTCTTTGGCAGGCATGGGAATCTCAAGACGAAAGCAGCTGCCATGGCAATGCTGGCTGGTGAAGGTAAGTCTGCCGCCCATTATTTCAGCAAAATTACGGCTGATGGCAAGGCCAAGCCCTGTACCACCGAACCTGATACCTTCCCCTGCCTGCTGAAATGCTTCAAAAATATGGTCTTTTTCATTTTCAGGAATCCCCGGACCTGAATCTGCCACTTCAAAAATCAGAAGAAAGAGTTCTTCTTCTGATTTTTCAGGACTTTGGTCCGCACGAACCCTAAGGGTCACCCCGCCTGTTTGTGTAAATTTTACTGCGTTGCCCAGAAGATTAACAAGAATCTGACGCAGTTTGGTTTCATCACCATGGAGGTAGGCGGGAAGGTCTGTGCTTTTTTCAAGGAGAAACTGCAGCCCCTTTTCCACGGCACGATTTCGGAAAATAATTTCGAGATCACTGATGAGATCATCAGGAGAAAAGTCCGATGGTGTCAGTGAGCTTTGACCTGCTTCGATTTTGGACATGTCAAGAATATCGTTGATGAGCTGGAGCAGGTGCCTGCCGCTCCTGATGATGGTATTAACATGTTCCATCTGGCGTGGGGAGAGCATGGCATCCCGTGCCAGAACATGGGAAAATCCCAGAATGGCATTCATGGGTGTGCGGATTTCATGACTCATGTTGGCAAGGAAACGGCTTTTGGCAATGTTGGCCTGCCGGGCTTTCTGGGCCATTTCTTCGGCAATGGCAAGGGCTTCTTCCTGGGACTGGTTGCTTTCTTTCAGGGAATCTCTGGATTCGGTGAGGCTGATTTCCGTTTCTTTGCGCAGGGTGACATCCGTATGGGAGCCGGCCAGTCTGTATGGTATACCCGACTCATCCCGCAGGGCCGCGCCTCTGGCAAGAATCCAGCGGTGGGAGCCGTTTTTATGCAGCATGCGGAATTCCAGTTCATGGTGCAAAATAACGCCTGTTATGAACAGTTCCGTACGTTCAAGGACCCATTCACTGTCTTCGGGGTGGAGAAGGTCTCTGAAGGTCTGAATATGATTATTCAGTTCTTCGTCTTTGTATCCCAGTTGTTCTTTCCATCTCTGGGAAAGAAACAGGGTGTCTTTTTTTAAGTCCCAGTCCCAGATTCCGTCATTGGAGCCTTTGACGGCAAGATAAAAGCGTTCCCTGCTCTGCTCCAGAGCTTCCTTGGATGCGGTGGTTTGCTGCAGGGTTTCCAGGGTCTGATTGAAGGCATGGGCAAGCTCCTGCAGTTCCAGCGGGAGATCCAGACGGATGCGGTGGTTCAGATCCTTGTGGCTGACAACACTTCTTATTGCTCTGCTCAGCATTTTTACACTTTGGACGGCAACACGGGCCCCTGTGATCACGGAGATAATCAGGGCGAGAATGGCTACTCCTGTGGTGAGCATCATATAAAAGGCCATTTTTTTAACGGGACTGAGAACAATGGCGGAATCCATTCCCAGAACAAGGGTGACTCCGGGAAGGCCTTCAATCTCACGCCTCATGGAAATCCAGTCTCCGGTATCCTGGGGTATATGAAGGCCAAAACGCTGGCGATAGCTGGCATTGGCTATGATGACTTCACTGTCTCCGTTTAAAAAGGCCATATCCATATCGGATCTGTCCATTTCCTTGAGTCTTGGGATGTCATCAAGGGGCAGGAAGAGGGTAAGGGTCCCTTCCTGAAACCCATGCACCAGTATGGGAGCGGCCATATACAGGCCTTCGGAAGAGAGTTGGAGAAGGGGTTTTTTGCCTTCAAGTTCCTGAATCATGGATGGGGCAGGCAGGACAGAGGTCCGGGGCTGGCTGGCTATGATTTCTTCTCCCATGAAATCCAGCAGTGCGATGCGTTCCGATGAAGAACCGGTAAGGCTCAGGGACTGAAAGAAGAGGGGCAGATAGATTTCCCTGTCTATGTTGTGGATCAGGCCGTTGATGATGAGGTCATTGGCTGCCAGATGGATGAGCTGGTTTTTCAGGGAGTGGATTCTGTCTTCTATCTGCATCTGCTGGGTATCTGCCGTTGCCTCAAGGCGGGTATGCACCGAAGAAAGGATGGCAGATCTTGCCATCCAGAGCCCTGTCAGGCTGACAAGGATCATGATGATGAGGGTAGGGGGAATGACCCGCCAGAGGATATAATAAGCAAAGCCGGGACTGGGCCCGAGTTTTTGGCAGGTTTTCAAGGCTGTCCTCCTGTTAAATTGGCAAAGGATGGTTATAAAATACGCCGGATAAAGATCAGGGCTTTTTGGTCATGGTGCAGGGAATGATGCTGCCTTTTTCGGTAAAGCAGGCAATGCGGAAATCTTCCGGTCCAAGGGCATCGTGGCGTTTTGGAGTAAATGGAGGACTGTAATTTTTCATGATGCCTTCATGGAATTCGAGGTTTTCCAGCGCATCCCGGATCTTTTCCCTTTCGTCAGTTCCTGCTTTTGTCACGGCCTTTGCCAGTAGATGCACAAGGTCATAGCTATGGGCAAGGCCTGCGGGTGCGGGTATATCTTCGGGTTTTTGAATTTCCGGGAATGCTTTTTTGTATGAACGGAAAAGGTGGTCAGCCCGGTCAGGGAAAGGCGGGTCTAGAAAGGAGAAGGTCTGGAGAAAAAAAAGTTCAGATTCCAAAATCAGATCACCGGTCATGCCGGGAAAATCCGCACTTGCAATTCCCCAGTGGGAAAGGATGGGGGGACGCTGGTTTTCAGGCAGCTCTGCCATAGATAGAAGAAGGGTTTTTCCTTCTCTGGGCTGGGATACGAGAATCAGGCTGTCTGCCCCCTTTTTTTGCAGGTGACGCAGCTGGTTTTCCAAGTCGGAAACGCCCCAGTGAAACCAGTATATACCTGCCGGATGGATGTCTTTTCCAGACAGGGTTTTCAGGATGGAGGCTTCGTTGGATTTTCCCCAGGCTGTTCTTTCCAACAGAATTCCCGGTTTTTTGTACCCGGCCTGAAGCAGGTTGCTGACAAGAAATTTGGCTGCGTATTCATCACGGACAGAAACACGGAATACATAATTGGGTTCATATCCGTTATCCACCAGATGGGTACCTGCTGCCCATGGAATGAGAAAAATAATTTTTTCCCTGTGGATAAGGGGCAAAACTTCCTGAATTACAGGGGTGTGTTTACCACCGATCACTGCCAGCAGACCTGAAGTTTCGGAGAATTTAGTTATATTGTTGATGCTGCGGGCCGGATTTCCCCTGTGGTCCAGAACATCAAGGCGAAGGGGCTTTCCCAGCAACCCGCCCTCCTCATTGATTTCCGATACGGCCAGCATGGCACCCCTGTAAATGCTTTGTCCCGCCATGGACGATGCTGCACTCATATCCGCATCTATACCAATTATGAGGGAAGGGGTTTGTGCTTTAAGGCTGCCGGTAAAAAAGCAGAATGCCAGAATAAATGCAAACCATGGGATTTTTTTCATACATCCCTCCGCAAATGCTCTTTGTGCCCGTGTCGTGATTTCAGGCTTTTTTAGTGACTGCGGTCAAAGGGCAGAAGCATAAAAATTTCCGTACCCTTTCCGGGAATACTGTCCATACACAGGGTGCCGTTCAGCATCAGAACAAGCCTTCGGATAAGGGCAAGGCCCAGTCCTGCCCCTTCATAGCTCCGTGTGGAAGAACCATCCGCCTGTCTGAAAGGTTCCCAGATCTGTTCCAGAAGATCCTGGTTGATGCCTATGCCTGTATCGGAAAGGATAAACAGAAGATGGATTTTCTCATTTTTTAAAGGAGACAGGTGAAGCACTTCCAGCCGGATGGTTCCGGATTTTGTGAACTTAAAGGCATTGCCCATAAGATGGAAGAGAATCTGGCGGAGGCGGGGACCGTCTCCCACCAGAAAGGAAGGTGTGGCTGGATCTGTTTGTATTTCCAGTTGGATTTTTTTCTCCATGGCCGTAAGGCTGAAAAGTCCTTCGAGGGTTTTGAAAACCTGTAACGGATCAAAACTTTCCTTTGAGGGCCTTACTCTCTTTGCATCCAAGGTTGAAAAGTCCATGATATCAGTGAGGAGATTGGTCAGCCTCTGTGCTGAATTTATGCCAAGCTTTAGAATTTCCGCATCGTCCTGTTCAAGGTTTGTGCCCTGTAGCAGGTTCATGACTCCGAGAATGCCGTTTAAGGGTGTTCTTAGTTCATGGCTCATATTGGCCAGAAATTCAGACTTGACAAGGTTTGCCGCTTCTGCGGCCTCTTTGGCCTGAAGCAGAGTTTTTTCCGCTATTTTCCAGAGAGTTATGTCCCTGCTTATGGCAAGGACTGACTGTGTTTTGCCGTAAATGTTATATTCGGGAATCAGCCTCAGGTTGTGGATGGCAGGCTTTCCTTTACCCGTAAAGGTTTTTTCCATTTCCAGTGTTTTAGTTGTATTAAATACTGTTTTTACGGCGTCCTCCCAGAAATCGCAGATGTCTTCCGGAAAAAGCAGTTCCCTGTGGGATTTGCCCCTGTATTCTTTCGCACTCCGTCCGTAGAGTTCATGGATGTTTTTCGAGGTGAAAAGATGGCGGGCGTTTTCGTCAAAGCGTATGACAATATCTGGCAGTTCTCCTATGAGCACCTCCTGTCTCTTCTCACTTTCGCGTAAAAGTTTCTGAAGGTGCAGGTGGGTTTTGATGCGGGCATGGATTTCTTCGGGCTGAAAGGGTTTGGTGACATAATCCACTCCCCCTGTGGAAAAGGCTTTCAGCTTGTCTTGGGTGTCACTGAGGGCACTGATGAAAATAACGGGAACATCCTTCAGTGAGGGTATTTCCTTAAGGCGGCGACAGACTTCAAAGCCGTCCATTTCCGGCATGCGGATGTCCAGAAGTATCATGTCCGGAGGGTTTTTAGCAGCAGCGGCCAGTGCCATGGAGCCCCTTGGAAAGGCCATGATATGATAGTCTTCTTCCTGAAGGATCTCCTGAAGAAGATTGAGGTTGGCTGGGGTATCATCCACTATCATAATCTTTGGATGGGCTGAAAATATGGACATTGTAATTCTCCGGAATGGAATCTGCATGTGGTATATGGGCCACCCTGTAAGCCAGCTAACGGGACGTTCAGTAAGAAACAGGGTTTATGAGAATCAATAAGAAGAAAAGGATGCAGAAAGTTTTTTGTGTGCGGTCATTTTATATTGTGGTCTTTAGGTCTTTATGTATATTTTTTACCTATACCATATCTGGCCTTGGACAAACAAGCTGAAAGTGTTTTATCATTTCACCTCAGGTCTGCCCTCATCATCCCAGCCTCTTGCGGTATAATAGGCCTTCAGGACCTCTTTAAGCTTTTCTTCGCTAAGTTCTTTTTTTCCATGGGCTGGCAAAAAAAACCGTTTTGGAAAGTTGGCGGCACCGGGTTTTTCACCGCAGGCAAGGTTGAAGGACCGGATCAGGTTCCAGCTTGTGGCGGCCGATTCCATGAGTTCCTCGGGAGAAATTTTAGTTCCTGTAAAAGATCTGCATGTTTCGGATAAAAGGGTGGGACCTATGGTATTGAGGATGGGAGGCCGGATACAGATACCAAAGGTATTGAAAAGGGTTATGAGGTCTTCGGACCATAGGGCCATAAGTGGAAGGAAGACCCTGCTTTTTTCTAAGTCAAAAATCTTTTTTTTCAATGATTCAGGGAAAATGTCCGCTTTGAGGTATTCTTCTTCGGGCAGCCTGAAAGCTTCCCAGAAGAGATCTTCGCTTTTCAGGTTTTCCCGCAAATTTTCAAAGGGATTTCGGCAGCGCAGGTGATCGCCGCCGCGGATATTGGTCAGCATACCGAAGCTGTAGCTGGACCAGCGGCCCCTGGGGTCTATCATGGGCATTTCAAGGCCCCTTATGTGTACGGCTGCTTCGGGATGCCCCAGTTTTTCCGCAGCCCTTGCCGTACCCTCTGCCAGCAGACTGCCCAGTCCCCGTTTCAGGGCCATGTCTTCAAGGAGGCGGCAGAAGGCATCCCCGTCCCCCCAAATCAGGGGAAAACCCGTATCACTGGTATGGATTTTTCCTTCTTCAAAGAGCTGAAAAGCCATGGCCGCTGTGGCACCTGCGCTTAGCATGTCCATGCCGTATCGCTGACAGATTTCCGTGGCCCTGAAACTGTCTTCGACAGAAAGGCCGGCCTGGGCACAGAAGGTGATGGTGGGGCTGATCTCAAGGGCTTTAAGCTTCTGGCCTGCATAGTTTCCTCCGGCTATGGAAACCATGTGGCCGCAGGCAATCCAGCAGCTTTCACAGGCCATGCGTCCTGTGACATGCTTTTGGTGCAGTTTGTGTCCATAGTCTGAAGGCCAGCTGGCTATGCCTTCTCCTGAAAAATTCTTTGTGGGCAGGGCGTCAAATTTTCCGTACACAGGGGAAGCCCCCAGGGTTCCGGATTTTTTAAAGGGTTCATAATAGCGGGAAGCCTTGATGATCCGGGTGGCTTTTCTGCGGATTTCTCTGAAATTTTCCGTCTCGGCAGCCCTGATTTTCTCCCGGCTTTGGATGACAATGGCTTTGAGGTTTTTGGAACCCATGACAGCACCAAGCCCGGTTCGGCCCCAGGCATCGTGGCGGCGGTTCTGTATGGATGCAAAACGGACACCCTTTTCTCCGGCAGGGCCGATGAGGGCGATGGAAGATTCAGGGTAACGGGCATCCAGCCAGTCAATGCTTTCCCAGGCATCTTTTCCCCATATTTCAGAGGCTGGCAGTAGAAGAACTTTGCCATCCATCAGGCTGAGGTAGACGGGGCTTTCGGCCCGGCTCCGGAAGATAAGACTGTCATAGCCTGTTCTTTTCAGATCCCCACCGAAAAAAAGCCCTGAATTGGAGGTGCCAAAGCCTGAGGTGGCCGGGGAAAGGGCGGAGGCTTCCGTGCGGGAGGCCGTTGGAAAGCCGGAACCCGCAAGAAGTCCCGGAGAAAAGATCAGGATATTGTCCGGACCAAGGGGGTCTGTTTCCGGGGAAAGTTCTCTGGTTAGGATACGGGCGTTCAGGCCCATGCCGCCCAGAGCCATAAGGCTTTCCTCGAAAGAGAGTTCTGTTTCCTTAAATTTAAGGTTGCCAAGATTGATATCCAGGATGCGAATTTTTTTCATGAACAGGCCTTTTTTATTTTTTCAGCACCTCATCGGAAAACTCAGGGTAATGCTGCTGAAGGCAGTCCGGGCATATGCCGTGGCTGAACCGGGTTTTTGAGTGTTTTGCGATATAGGATTCCACCTGATCCCAGTAGCCTGTGTCGTTGCGTATTTTTTTGCAAAAGGAGCAGATGGGAAGAATATCCTGCAGGGTCTGAATGTGTTCAACGGCCTTTTGTAATTCCAGAATTCTTTTTTCCAGACTTTCCTGGAGATCCAGTACCCTGAAGCCCACATTGACCCGTGCCCGTAGTTCTCCGGGGTTGAAGGGCTTGGTGAGGTAATCATCGGCTCCTGCATCCAGACCCTCTATTATATCTTCGGTGCTGTCCCTTGTGGTCAGCATGATAATGTAAAAAGAGGATTCCTGTTTCATGGAACGTATGCGGCGCAGAAGATCAATACCATGGAGCTTTGGCATCATCCAGTCCAGAATAAGCAGACGGGGAGCTTCTTTGCCCTGTAGAATCTCCCAGGCGGCTTCTCCGTCTTCGGCAATAAGGGGGACATATCCCCATTTCTGAAGGGTGAGCTGCAGAGCCGTGCGGGAGGTAAGGTCATCTTCAGCCACAAGGATGCAGCGGTCCTGTATCTTCATGGAATATCCTTAATATTAAAGGTTTCTATCAGGTTTTTTTTGAGGTCATGGAAATCATTTTTCATCTGCGTCAGCCTTTCTTCCATGGCAGTGATTCTTTTTTCCCGGCCATCTTTTTCCATTGTCGCTGCAAGTTTTGCGAAACCCAATCCGCCCACATTCATGGCAGCCCCCTTCATGCTGTGGGCAAGTCTTGTGGCCGTTTCAAGGTCTTTGGTTTCCACTGCCCTTTGAAGCAGGGAAATCTGCCTTGGCATATCCGTAAGAAAAACTACTGCTACGCTGCAGGCTATCTCCGCATCATTCATAAAGCGGTTCAGCATGGCTTCCTTGGCAAAAACAGGATGGAAATCCGTGTTAATTATTTTTTTATTCATCCAAAGACCTTTCTGTATCCAGAATCTGTCTGACTTTAAGGCTTAGATCCTTAAAAGAAAAGGGCTTCTGGATAAAATGACCGATATTCCCGTTGGCAAAGCCCTGCTGAAGGATCATGTTCTGGGAATAACCGGACATGAAAAGGCTTTTTATTTTTGGGAAGCGTTCCGTAAGTATTTTTGAGAGTTCAGGACCGTTCATTCCCGGCATGACCACATCCGTGAGCATCATGGCTATTTCTCCTTCAAAGGAATCGGCAATGTTCAGGGCTTCTTCGGGTAGTGCGGCAGGCAGTACCTGATATCCAAGGCGTTCCAGCATGGTCTGATTCAGGGCCAGAAGACCCGGATCGTCTTCCACCAGAAGCAGGGTTTCCATTCCCCTTTCTTCGGTTTGGGCAGTGGGTATTAATTCCGGTTCTGGTTCATGGTTTTTGTAACTTGGAAGAAAAATACCGAAAGCTGTTCCCATGTCTACTTCACTGTAAACCCTTATGATGCCCTGATTCTGTCGCACAATACCATAAACCGTAGCAAGGCCCAGACCAGTTCCTTCCCCATCTTTTTTTGTGGTGAAAAAGGGTTCAAAGATCTGTTCCATGGTTTCTTTGCCCATACCGCAGCCGTTGTCCGTTATGTTTATACTGACATAGTCTCCGGGGAAGATATCGGATTCTGCTGCTTCTGAGGGATATTGCAGGTTTGTATTACTGGTTTCAATGGTTATGCGGCCATTCTTTTTTCCTATGGCGTCCCTTGCATTGACGCAGAGGTTAATCAGAATCTGATCCAGCTGGGAAGGGTCCATGTGTAAAGCCCATATATCTTTTTCCGGTTGCCATAGAAGCTCAATGTTTTCACCTATAAGCCTCCTGAGCATGTTCAGCATGGATGTGATGACATCGTTGACATCAATGATTTTAGGCGGGTTGGCCTTTTCCCTGCGTGCAAAGGTAAGGAGCTGTCGGGTCAGTTCCGTGGCACTTCGGGTAGCTTTGATGATTTCTTCCAGATCAGCATAGATTTCATCGGAAGGATCTGTTCTGTCCAGGGCAAATTCCGTGTATCCTGTTATTACACTGAGCTTGTTATTGAAGTCATGGGCCACACCTCCTGCAAGGCGGCCCACGGCATTGAGCTTATCGGACTGGGCCAGCAGGCTTTTAAGTTTTTCCCGCTCCTTTTCAGTATTCTTTCGCTCTGTAACATCATGGAAAAGGGTGGCAAAGCGTTTTTTTCCGGAGCCGTATGCTGTGACCTCAAAATATTTATTTAAGGCCTTTGAAAAGGATTCAAAGTATATGGGCGGTGCTCCGGCAGCAACTTTAGCGTAGCGGTCTATCCATTCTTTTTCGGTATCGGGTAGTACATCCAGCACGCGCCTGCCAAGAATATCATCAGCTTTCAGGCCAGTCAGGTTTTCAAAGGCCGGATTGACGCTTAAAAAACGATAATCAAGGGCCTTTCCTTTCTCATCATAAACCATTTCATGGAGGGCAAAGCCATAGGGCATGGTGTCAAAAAGCCTTGCATAGCTTTGTTCTGCAAGGCGTTGCTCCGTAACATCCCTTGCCATGCAGAGAATACTGCTGATTTTGCCGGAATGTTCATATTCTGGAATGAGACGCCAGTTGAAAATCCTTGTGCCGTGGATACCCGCATAGGGGGTTTCCCTTTCCTGCAGCTCACCCGTAAGAAAGATTTTTTTTAAGTTGTATTCCCAGAAAGAACAGGTTTTTTCGGGAAAGCCAAGTTCCCTGTGGCTTTTGCCGATGTAATCCGCTGCAGCCATGGGAACCACCTTTTCAATGGCCCGGTTGACAAACAGATGCCGGCAGTTTTCATCAAAGCGCATGATTATATCCGGTGCATGTTCGATCAGGGCAATGAGGTGGGCTTTGTCCTGACACATGTCTTCCATTTTCCTTTTCCGGTATTCCAGCTCTTCCCTGAGAAGGTCTATTTCCTTTTTCAGTTCTGTAATCTGCGGCTCGATATGGTTTTTTTCGGGATTTTTATTTTTAAAATTCATTAGACTTCTCCCGGTGAAGGACGGATAAGTTTTTTCATGGATTTGTACCCGGAAAAACTTTTTTTAGTAAAATCATCATTCCCGAGTGCTTCTTTCAATAACTATCCTGATATCAAGGGATGAAAAAAGTGTGAAGTATTCAGCTCTTTCAGGGGCATGGGTCTGGCAAAATAATATCCCTGCACGCAGGGGCAGTCCAGTTCCTGCACCATGGCAAGCTCTTCGGCGGTTTCCACGCCTTCGGCGGTGATTTCCATTTTCAGTGCTTTGCCTAAGGTTACAATGGTGCGGACAATTTCCAGATTTTCTCCCCCCAGATGCATGCGCCGGATAAAGGAACGGTCGATTTTGAGACTGTCTGCCGGGAAACGGTGCAGGTAGGAAAGGGAGGAATAGCCCGTGCCAAAGTCGTCAATGGAGATACGGACTTTAATTTCCTTTAGTTTATTAAGGGTTATGACAGCTGCTTCGGCATTGCCCATGACCACACTTTCCGTTATTTCAAGCTTCAGAAGTTCGGGCTGAAAACCGGTTTCTGCCAGGGTCTGGCGGATCTGTTCAAAAAGTTCTGTATTGGCAAATTCTTTTGAAGAGAGATTGACACTTAAGGTAATGGGTTTTTTCGGATGAAGGTCATTCAATGCCTTTATATCCGTACAGGCTTTTTTCAGTATCCATTTTCCCATGGACAGAATCAGTCCTGTTTCTTCGGCAATGGGGATGAATTCAGCAGGGCTTACCATACCCCTGTGGGGATGTTTCCAGCGGATCAGGGCTTCAACGCCTGTAATTTTTTCGTCGGGAATCTGGATGATGGGCTGATAGAAAAGTATTAGCTCATCCTTTTCCATGGCCTGACGCAGATCCATCAGGGTTTCCATGGCACCTCTGGCTTTTTCATGCATTTTTGGCGTAAAGACCAACAGTCTGTCCCTGCCCAGAATCCTTGCCTGATGAATGGCTGTATCCGCATCCCGCAGAATTTCGGAGCTTTTTTTATAGGAAAAATCTGAAAAGGCAATGCCAGCACTGGCTGTCACATGGAGGAGGTGGCCTTTGATGGAAACAGGCTGTCGTATCCTGTCCAGTATTTTTTCTGTGCTTCGGATTACGCTTTCCCGGTTTTTAAGCCTTGTGAACAAAAGGGCGAAGGTGTCTGCTCCAAGGTGCCATACTTCATATCCCAGCCCATTTTCTTCCGTCCCTTTTTCCTCCAGAAGTCTTTCCGCCGTGGCGTGGATAAGGCTGTCACCCAGCCCGAAACCAAAGCTTTCGTTGAAGTTTCTGAAGTGGTCCAGGCTCAGCAGGGCAAGGGCAAAGCATGAATCCGGAGTGTCCTTTGCTGCAAGGCTTTCTGTTTTGAGCCTTTGGATGAGAAAGGTTCGGTTGGGTAGTCCCGTGAGGGGGTCGTGCATCAGATTGTGGCGGGCCTGCTGTTCTGCCTGTCTGTGCAGAATAATCTGCATAAGGGTGCTGGCAATGGATGCAAGAAAGATTTTTTTGTTTTTGGAAAGGGGTTCAGAATTTTCAAGGTGCAGACAGAGCAGGGCCAGGGGCTGGGATCTTGACCAGATGGGAGCAAAAATATGCATGCTGTGCTGCATCAGGTTTTGTGGGAAGGGGTTGGCTGTGTGGATATCTGCAATGCATGCCTTCTGGGGGCAGAGGGAGATTCCCACGCCCCTTTTTTCGGAAAAGGTCGCCCGGATGGCATCGGAACAGGGGTTGTGGGCCACCCGCTGGAGGGTGCCATTTTTCAAATCAGACATAAAAATACAGCCCCGCTGCTGGAGCCTCAGCCAGGATATCTTAAGTATACTTTCAAGGCATTGCTGTAGAATTTCTTCAAGGGATTGCTCTTTAAGGGAAAGCTGGAGCAGATGATTAAGAATGTTCTGTTGCTCGTAGCTATGGTGTAAAGCCCTTTCCGCCCGGCTCAGTTCAAGGGTCCTTTTTGTTACGGTTTCTTCCAGAATTTCTGCATGGCGCCGGAGCTGTTTTTTCTGGCTGCGCAGGGTCAGGTGAAGGCGGAGCCTTGCCATAAGCTCAGCTCCGTCAAAGGGTTTGTTCAGATAATCCACCCCGCCGATTTCAATACCCATGGCTTTATTTTTGCTGTCCGTAAGTGTGGAAAGGAAAATAACGGGGATATCCCTTGTGCTGGGATTGGCTTTAAGTTTTTCGCAGGTTTTAAAGCCGTCCATAAAAGGCATCATGATATCCAGAAGAATGAGGTCGGGAGCTTCTCTTTCAGCCTTCTGTATGCACTCTTCACCGGATGCGGCGGAAAGGGTGATGAAATTCTTTTTGCTCAAAAGAATTTCAAGGATCACCCGGTTTACTTCCTCATCATCCACAATGAGAATTTTCGGGGCAAGAGCTTCATCCATATCTGGTTTTTCCATAGTATTTTCAGGGCGCATGGATTGTCTCCTTAAAGCGTCTGACTTCATCATCCAGACGGGTCATCATTTTTTTCAGTTCTTTAAGGTTAAGATGATTGTCAGCACCGTTTTCCATTCTGCTGGCAATCTTTGCAATACCCGGACAGGAGGCATTCAGGGCCATGCCATGGAGGGCATGGGCTTCCGTAAGGATGGCCGGATAATCTCCAGCCATAAGGGCTTCTCTGATGCGCTTTATTCTTATGGGAAGATTTTCCTGCACCGCCTTCAGTATCTTTTTTACCAGTTCTTCATCGTCCATTGCCCTGCCAAGGAGCTCTTCCCTGTTAAAGGCCGGAAGGATTGTTTGTTCATCCCTCAGTATTCGCACTGCCCCTTGTCGGGAAGAAGCCTGAAGGTCCAGCCATTTCTCTAGGATGACGGCCAGTTCATAAGGATTGAAGGGTTTGCTGAGGTAATCGTTCATACCTGCTTCCAAGCAGCGTTTTCTGTCCTTTTCCATGGCGGCTGCGGTCATGGCTATAATGGGAATCCGGGTATGGCTTTTTCCGGCTCTTCCCAGTGAGCCTCCCGTTTCCATCTGGCGTATTTTAATGGTGGCTTCTATGCCATCCATATCCGGCATGTTTACATCCATGATGATCAGGTCATAGGCTGTGTGCTGCAAAAGATGCAGAGTTTCAAGCCCGTTGTTTGCTACATCAACATAAAGGCCCATTTTTTTAAGAATCCCCACAGCCACGGCCTGATTGGTGAGATTGTCTTCCGCAAGGAGAATATGGCCTGAAAAACGGGGAAGCCCTGCCAGTATCTGATTATCATTTTCCTGTTGAACCATGCCTGTTGCAGCATCCGGAACCAGCTTTGAAAAATTGATGGTAAACCAGAATTCCGTGCCTTTTTGCCTTTTGGTATTGACATCGATTTTCCCGCCAAGAAGACCAACGAGCTGGCTTGAGATGGCAAGGCCGAGGCCGGTGCCGCCGAAGCGCCGGTTGGTGGCTGTGTCCATCTGGGAGAATCTTTTAAAAAGAAGATGGGCTCTGTCTTCGGGGATACCGATACCAGTATCAGAGATTGAAAAAAGCAGGCAGACCTCCGTGTTCCCTTCACAGCATGGATCGTTTTTTTTGCAGAAATTACTGCAAGCTGAATTATTAAGAAGACTTACCCTGATGTCAACGGAACCCTCCTCTGTGAACTTGAGGGCATTGCCCGTAAGGTTGTTGAGGATCTGGCGCAGTCTGTCAGGATCACCATGGAGTTTTTCGGGAATGTTTTCATCCATGTGACAGCTGAATTCAAGGCCTTTCTGACGGGCCTGTATTTCCATGGTTGCTGCAAAATCTCTCATCTGCTGGTGGAAGTTAAAGGCAAGGGGATGTATGCGGAGTTCTCCGGCTTCGATTTTGGAAAAATCCAGAATATCATTGATCAGGTAGAGGAGGATCCGGCTGCTGCTCTTAATGGTGTCGGCAAAACGCCGCTGTTCAGGGCTGAGTTCCGTATCCAGAAGCAGATCTGTCATTCCCATGACTCCGTTTATGGGGGTTCGGATTTCATGGCTCATGTTTGCCAGAAATTCCCCCTTTGCACGGGTGGCCTGTTCCGCCCTGTTCAGGGCTTCGTCCAGCTCTCTGTTTTTTTCAGCCATCTGTTTCGCATATTCTTCGATTTTTTCCTTTGACCGGATATTTTCCGTTATGTCCGTGAAAGTTGTGAAGGCACCATAGGGCTTAGTATTGTTTTCATGAAATTTGGGAATTGCATCAATGAGAATCCATCTTTTCTCATTTTTTTTCGGATGAAAGACACCCATGAGCACACTGCGTATCGGCTTTCCCGTTTTCAGGGCAATCATGGCGGGATGTTCTTCTCCGGGAAAATCCGATCCGTCTTCCTTTGTGGCGCACCAGCGGGGGTCAAGGGAGCTGCGGCCCTGCATCTGTTCGAGGCTGAGACCCAGGATATCCATGGCAGCAGGATTGCAACTGGTGATGTAGCCGGAGGCATCCTGATATACAACACCCTGACCCATGGTTTCAAAAAGATTTCTGTAGAGTTCCTCGCTCCGGCGGAGTTTCTCTTCCGCCTCTTTCTGATCCGTGATGTCATGGAGAATGGTGTGGATGATTTCTTTACCATTGACGGTAATGGGGCTGCTGAAAATCTCCATGTCCCGGATGGAGCCGTCGTTGAGGCGGTGACGAAAAAAAAGCCTTGCCTTTGGCTGATTCTTTGCCTGGTTCAGGCCATCACGGGCAAAGGGTTGATCCAGTAAGGTGATATCCTGAATACGCATTGTCTGCAGGGTGCTTCGGGACCAGCCGTAAAAGTCGGCGGCTGCTCTGTTGGCATTGATGATACTGCCTGTTTTCGGGTCTATGTGCAGCTTGATGGCAGAGCTCTCTTCAAAGCTGCTGCGGAAAATTTCCTCCCTTTCCCGGATTCTGAATTCAAGCTCCCTGGATTCGGAAATATCACTGATGGTAATGCGGAGACTGTCTTTTTCCTTATTTTCAGGTGCATGGCTGCTTTCCATCCTTGCCTGAAACCATGAGCCATCAGGCCTTGCCATGCGAAGCTCGCATTCCTGATGACTCTGTCCCCCCTGCATTTTTTTCAGCATATGATAAAAGACGGGATAGTCTTTTTCCGGAAGAAAACGGATCAGTGGTTTTTGCAGCAGCGCAGTCCTGCTGACACCCAGCATCTGGCAGAGGGTGATGTTGGCTTCGGAAATGAGGCCCTTGCCAGTGAGGGTGCAGTAGCCTACCGGGGCAAGATCGTAAAGGCTGAAGTAGCGTTGTCGGTTTTTTTCTATTTCTTCCTGAGCGGCAAGGAGTTCTTCGTTCTGCATCTCAAGTTCTGTCTGATATATTAGCACTTCCTGAAGCAGTCGCAGCACTTCTTCCTGGGAGAGGTTTTTCACATCTTCAGGATTTACCTTTGGGATACGGCGGGCAGCATTTTTATAGCGCTGATCCATATGGCCCTCATCAATGTCCATCAAGGGATGGGCTTTCGATGTTTGCGTTTCAGGTGGGGGATGGCGGTCCTCATTTTCTGGTTCTTCGGGTATTTTCGTCATGGCGGTACCCCGTTGATCTGGATGGAATCTGGCTTGTTTTGAATGGGAAACATATGGAGCTTTAAAGAAAAATCTTGACGGTATGTTAAGTTAAAAATTGTTGGATGCCAATGAGAATACAGAAAAAATTGCGTTTTTGCAAATATCAAAGATATGTGGCAGAGCCTTTTGCATAAGACAGCGCGGATGTTATAATTTTTTTTTTGCTTTTTCCTATGCCTTGCCCTGATCTGCAATAATGTGTTTTCTATGGCCGGAAAGCTTCGCTAAGTCAGGATACGCAGAAAATGTGACAGATGAGGATATGGGGGGGAGGGGCAAAAAAAGACAGGGGATTCAAGGCATTCTTGTGCATTTTGTGTTGCCTTTCAAACTGCCCGGTGTGATGCAGGGAATCCCCATTGTGGCATTTACAGACTGAAAAACCTGAACCCCGATCCTGCCACAGTATACACCACATGGGAGAATACCGTGAGTTCCGGCCACTGGGCTTTGAGATCACGGGCATAGCGGCCCACCTGTTCCATTTCATCCGGCCTTGGGCCTTCCATCTTTTCAAAGTTCAGTTCCGCTGCTTTCTGGCGGGAAAGGTGCTTGAATTCCAGCACATGGGCTTTTCCGTCAAAGCGGCTTCCGGGTCTGCCTATGGCCTCAAAATCACTGCGGCCCGAAGGTCGTTTCACTTCTATGGCAATGAAAAGATGACGAGTCAGAAAACGGGCGCAAAGCTCAAAAAAGGTGGTGCGGAAAAAATTCTCATTGGCCTTGTCAAAGGCCTGGGCAGGTATCTGGCCTACATAGGTTTTCCAGTATCCGGCAAAGAGTTCGGCCATATCCCCATTCTCCAGAAAGGCCTCGAAGATTTCGGCGTATCCGCTGGATACATCAATTTTTTCAAGCTCGTTGAAGTATTCCGCAAAAATCCGCTTGGTGCTTAGGTTGGGGAATCCCATCCGAAATTCCGCCTTAAAGGTCACCATGCCCAGATAATAGAGGCTGATGGGCAGAAACTCCGGAGAAAAGAAACGGTTCATGCTGAACCGGCTCCTCAGCATGGAAAGGTCTGCCCTCATGGTGCCTTCCAGCATGAGATGCTCCAGAAGCTCCCTTGCCGGATGATCGCCCCCTGCCAGTCGTCGCAGCCAGTCCACGCTGACCCGAAGGTTATCGTCCATGGTTTCAACGGGGATTTTCCCCTTCCCCAGCACAAGATCATTGAGGTAAAAATTGCAGATGGTGGAGTTGTAAAGGGGATTTTCCGCATCGGGCAGGAGGCGGTAGCCGTTGTAGTGGGTTTTCAGATCTTCCAGCACACGGGCTTTCAGGCTTTCGGGAAAAGCCTGCTCTTGAAAAATGGCATCCACATAGCTTTCCACCTCATCCTGCGTGAAACCAAGCATCTCCAGAACATGCTCTTTGAGGGTAATAACCTGCCCGATATTAAAATCGCTGGTGAGATCATCCATGGTCACGGGCAATACACCTGTGATGAAAACCCGCGCCACAGAGCCTTCTCCCACACCGGCCTTGATCACCTTATAAAAGGAGCGCAGGAAGGAATCCCCCGTGGTCAGGGCATTGTACAGCCTGTCCTGACGGGTGGTAAGGAGCTGGTTGGTGAAGTTGTCGTATTCATCAATGATGATGTGAACCGGTGGGGCATTATTCATGCGGACAGTTTGCAGAATTCGGGCCAGCATGGTGCTGGCGTCACGGCTTTCCGGCTGGATAAAATCCGGTAAAAAAATCTTGTATTGATTCAGAAAAAGCCCGAAACTGTTCAGGCATTCTTCCTTAAAGGAAATTTCGATTTCTTCCAGACGGTTACTGACCTTGATCTTTGAAAAATCAAAGCGCAGAACAAGGTGGCTGTTTTTAAGGGGAGAAGGGGTGCGGCCAATGTCCGTATGCCCGAAAAGGGTTTCGAACTGATCTTTGGCGTTGATATCGTAATAGCATTCCAGAATGGAACACCAGAGGCTTTTACCGAAACGCCGGGGCCTGAGAAAAACCGGAACCTCGTATCTTTCCAGCTCGTGGATAAAGCGGGTCTTGTCCACAAAATGGTAATTTTCCTGAACGATTTTCTCATAGCTTGCCACGGCATAGGGAATTTTTCTGCTCATAAAATACCACCAAGAAAATAATTATAAATTTTTCTTTTTATTTTATTAAAAAAATTTTTCAGAAAAGAAGGTTTTTGTTCTGACAGATTTTCAGTGATGAAATCTTCAGTTTTATCTATAATAGCAACAACTTTAAATTCCGAAAGACATGACATGATCACCCCATATAACATTTGAGTTTAAAAACAGAATCACTTTGAAAATACTATGCATCAAAAGTTATTATCAAGTCACCTGAAATTTTTTTGGGGGAAGGTTATCCTGTTTTTTATATTCTGAACGGTGTGGCATTTGGTCATTTTTTGAATTTTATATTAATTTTTTTTAATTGTAGGAGTTACGCAGTTGATGTTTTTACCGGTTCCATTTAGGTTTTAAAGATTATGAATCCACCAAAATTTTCTGAATATGATTACCAAAAGTCGCCGTAAAGCCCCTGGCTTTAGCCATGGGGATATAAGGCGACGGTTTTGAATTGATTTGTATTGAAATATACAGCTTCTTGATATATAAATCAGGTATGAAATATAAAAACAATAATAATGTCGTATACTCCTGTAAATACCATGTAATATGGTGTCCAAAATATAGAAGACAAGTATTGACAGGAGCCGTTGCTGAACGGCTCAAAGATCTTATACATCAAGTTGCTTCTGAGCGTCAATCTGAGGTCATTGAACTGGAAATTATGCCGGATCATGTGCATCTGCTGATAGAAGTTGATCCCCAATATGGCATTCACAGGTTGGTAAAGCAGCTTAAAGG